>JBGTHI010000880.1:0-10196 GCA_041746295.1 Myxococcaceae bacterium | reverse complement strand
GGGCAAGTACCTGCAGGCGGCGCTCGGCGAGCAGGAGCGGGCGGCCCGACAGCGCCCAAAGCGCTAGCCCTTTCGGCTTGTGCCCGGGGCGGCCCCGCCGTACAGCCTGCCCATGGCCGAGATGCAGGTGGACCGCAGAGGGGCAACCGAGTACTGGACCATCCAGGGCGAGGAGCGGCGCAATACGCTCACCCGTGCGCTGGTGGCCGAGCTGGAGGAGCGGGTTTTCGCGCTAAGGGGCGGCCCTGGGCCTCGCACGGTGGTGCTCACCGGCGCGGGGGACCGCGCCTTCTGTGCCGGCGCGGATCTGAAAGAACGCGGCTCCATGTCCGACGACGAGGTTCTCGGCTTCCTGGAGGCGCTAGGCCGGGCCTTCCGCGCGATCGAGCAGAGCGGGTCGATCTTCGTGGCCGCGATGAACGGCATCGCCTTGGGAGGCGGGTTGGAGCTGGCGCTGGCTTGCGACTTTCGAGTGGCCGGACCGGCGGTGGAGATGGGCTTGAGCGAGGTGAAGCTCGGTATTATTCCGGGGGGAGGAGGGACCCAGCGGCTGAGCCGGCTTGTCGGCGTGGGACGGGCCAAGGATCTGATCTTGACCGGCCGGCGGCTGAATGCCGCCGAGGCGTTCAGCTTCGGTGTGGTGACCCGGCTCGCTCCCGAAGGACAGCTGCTTGAGACGGCAACGGCGCTAGCGGAGGCCGTGGCCGCCAACGCTCCGCTGGCGGTTGGTGCGGCCAAGCACGCAATCGACGAAGGCTCGGCCCAGCCGTTGGACGCCGCGCTGGAGGTGGAACGGAGGCACTACGCCACGCTGCTCCCTACCGAAGATCGCCTTGAAGGGCTGAAGGCCTTCGCGGAGAAGCGGCCGCCGTCGTTCAAGGGTCGGTAACGCCCAAAGTATAAAGCCGCCCCGCGCTCCAGAGTGAGCACGGGGCGTCCCAAAGCTCCTGGGCGCTACGGCTACAGCCGGACGTCGGAGGCCTTGTCGGCCAACTTCTCCAGGCGGCCGCCCAGCTCGGACGAGTTGCGCTGGGCGAGATCCTTGGCCCGATCCTTCAAATCCAGAGCCCGCTCGCGGAGCTGGGTGCGGAGCTCTGGGCCGGTCTTGGGGGCCAGGAGAAGGGCGGCGAGGCCGCCAAGCGCCGCGCCCACCAGCAGGAGGGTCACGCCCCCCGTGGTACGAGAGCCGGGACGGTGGAGGCTCAGGCCCGCCTTGTTCAGCCAGCGCTCGCGATCAAAGTCGAGCCCGCTCAGCGAATGGGCGAGGCCGCTCTTGGATGCCGCGCTGATTAGGTCCTGCGCCAGGTTCTTCACGAGGTAGATATTGGAAAGCGCCTTCAACATGAGTTCCTCCCTTGAAAGGTGGTGAGCGTGCGAGGAGCAAGTTAGGCAGGGAGCCAAAAATGTGCATCTGGTAAGGAGCCGGCATGTCCAATGACCGCCAGTTCCCCGAGCTACACAACACAACCGCCCGGATTGAGCAGGGCGGCGCACCGAAGTACCACGCCAAGAATCTGGAGGTGGGGAAGCTGTTTGTCCGGGAGAGAACTCGGCTCCTCCTCGACGCCGGCTCGTTCGTGGAGGACGGCAAGCTGGCCAACGCGATCGACTCCGAGTTGCCCGCCGATGGCGTGATTACCGGCGTGGGGCGGATCGTCGGCCGGACCGTGGCGGTGATGGGCAATGATTCCACGGTCAAGGCCGGAAGCTGGGGGGCCCGAACGGTGGAGAAGATCCTCCGACTCCAGGAGACCGCCAAGGGACTTCGCTGCCCCGTGGTCTATCTGGTGGATTCCGCCGGCGCGCGGATCACCGATCAGGTGGAGATGTTCCCCGGTCGGCGGGGGGCGGGGCGGATCTTCTACAATCAGGTGGGGCTCTCGGGAGAGGTGCCGCAGATCTGCATCCTGTTTGGCCATTCCGCGGCGGGCGGGGCCTATATCCCAGCCTTTTGCGATCTGGTGATCATGGTCGAGGGAAACGCCTCGATGTACCTCGGCAGCCCGCGCATGGCCGAGATGGTGATCGGCGAGAAGGTGACCCTGGAGGAGATGGGGGGGGCGCGGATGCACTGCTCGGTCTCCGGCTGTGGCGACGTCCTGGTCAAGAGCGAACAGGAGGGGATCGAGGCGGCGAAGGCCTACTTGAGTCTCTTCCCGCCGAACTGCAGCGCGCTCCCGCCGGCCTCGGAGGCCAGGGCGCCCAAGGCGGGCAGCAGACATCTTCAGGAAGTAATTCCCCAGGACCAGAACAAGCCGTTTAACATCTTCGACCTGATCGAGGGGCTGGTGGACGAGGGCAGCCTGTTCGAGGTGAAGAAGCTCTTTGCGCAAGAGCTGGTGACCTGCCTGGCCCGCATCGGCGGCCGGCCGGTGGGAATCGTCGCCAATCAGCCCAAGTACAAAGGCGGGGTGCTGTTCGTAGACAGCGCCGACAAGGCGGCGCGGTTCATCTGGCTCTGCGACGCCTTCAACATTCCACTGATCTATCTGGCGGACGTCCCCGGCTTCATGATCGGCACCAAGGTAGAGCGGGCCGGGATCATCCGCGCCGGTGCCAAGATGATCTCCGCTGTCTCCGATGCGACGGTCCCCCGGATCTCCGTCGTCGTCCGGAAGGCCTATGGCGCGGGGCTCTACGCGATGGGGGGCCCGGGCTTCGCCCCCAACTGCACCCTCGCGCTGCCGCAGGCGATGATCGCGGTGATGGGACCGGAGGCGGCGGTCAATGCGGTCTACTTCAACAAGATCCAGGAGCTTCCGGAGGCGGAACGGCCCGCTTTCGTCCAAAAGCTGCGCGACGAGTACCGGGCCGACGTGGACATTTTGAAACTTGCCTCGGAGCTGGTGGTGGAAGACGTGGTGCCGGTCGAGTTACTCCGAGATGTCCTAAGGACACGGCTTGAGCAGTACATCCCCGCGCAAGCCCTGGAGCTGCCGGTGCGCCGGAAGCACGGCGTCTATCCAGTCTAGACGCCGGAATCCTTGGTGAGGCCGCCGCATTCTGGGTTAAACCCGGCCGGGTATGGATCTTGAGCTTCCCGACAGCCACCGCGCCCTCCAGGCCTCGCTACGAGACTTCTGCGAGCGCCGGGTCAAACCGTTTGCCCGCGATTGGGATCGCGACGAGGCGTTTCCCACCGAAGTGGTGCGGGAGCTGGGTAACCTGGGCCTATTGGGGATCCTGGTCGATGAGAAGTACGGCGGAGCGGGAATGGACGCGCTGGCGGTAGCCGTGGCTGTGGAAGAGGTCGCCCGCTACGACGGATCCCTCGCGCTCACCGTCGCCTCGCACAATGGCCTGGGCTCCAGCCATCTGCGCCTCTTCGGCAACGAGGCCCAGAGGCAAAAGTACCTACCCAAGCTGGCTTCGGGGGAGGTGTTGGGCGCTTGGGCGCTCACCGAGCCGGGCTCCGGGTCGGACGCCGCGGCGATGAAGACCCGCGCGGTGCGGCAGGGTGACAACTGGATCCTCAACGGCTCCAAGATGTTCATCACCCAGGGGACCGTGGGTGGCGTCTTTGTCGTTCTGGCGGTCACCGATCCGGCGAAGAAGCAGAAGGGGGTCACCGCCTTCATTTTGGAGAAGGGGCTCCCCGGCTTCAGTCAGCGGGCGATCCACGGGAAGCTGGGCATGCGGTCATCGGATACCGCCGAGCTGGTGCTGGAGAACGTGGAGCTCCCGGATTCGCAGCGTCTGGGTGAGCTCAACTCGGGCTTCATCGACACTCTCAAGATCCTCGACCGTGGACGGATCACCATCGGTGCGCTGGCGGTGGGGCTGGCGCGGGGAGCGTTGGAAGAGTCGCTCACCTACGCCAAGGTGCGGGTGGCCTTTGGTCAACCGATCGCCGAGTTTCAGGCGCTGCGCTGGATGCTGGCGGATATGGAGACGGAGCTCCAGGCCTCGCGACTCTTGGTGCATCGGGCCGCGCGGCTGGCCGATGCGGGGAAGCGCTTCACGCGCGAGGCGTCGATCGCCAAGCTGTTCGCCTCCGAGGCCGCGACGCGCGCCTGCGGCAAGGCGGTGCAGATCCACGGCGGTTACGGCTACACCCGGGAGTTTCCGGTGGAGCGCTATCTCCGGGATGCCAAGCTCTGCGAGATCGGCGAAGGCACCAGCGAGGTCCAGCGCGGGGTGATCGCGCGCGAGATCCTGCGAGGTTAGAGAGCATGAACGCGGAGGCTCCCGAGGGGATCGCCGAACGGGTCCTGAAGGGCGATGTCCGGGCCGCGTCGCGGCTGATTCGCGAGGTGGAAGACGGGCGGGAATGCGCCACCGCGTCGCTGCAGCGGCTCTTCCCTCATACGGGCAGAGCCTACGTGGTGGGGATTACCGGTCCGCCGGGCGCCGGCAAATCGACCCTCACCAACCAGCTGATCGCCCTCCTGAGAGGCCAAGGGATTACCGTGGGAGTGCTGGCGGTCGATCCCACCAGCCCCTTTTCGGGAGGCGCGATCCTGGGGGACCGCGTTCGAATGCAGGAGCACGCCGGCGATCCGGCCGTCTTCATCCGCTCGCTTGCCACCCGCGGCCACCTGGGCGGCCTCTCGCGCGCCACCGCCGATTGCATCCGGGTGATGGACGCGATGGGAAAGGAGACGATCCTGGTGGAGACGGTCGGGGTGGGACAGGACGAGGTGGAGATCTCCGGTCTCGCGCACGCCACGGTGGTGGTCCTGACGCCCGGGATGGGCGACGACATTCAGGCGATCAAGGCCGGGATCCTGGAGGTGGCCGACCTTTTCGTGGTGAACAAGTCGGACAGGGAGGGCGCCGACCGCACGGTCCGGGAGCTGAAGGCAACGCTCGAGCTGCGCCACGCGGTGCATGGGCGGGCGGAGGGCTCAGCATGGGAGCCGCCGATCCTCAAGGCGGAGGCCGCGAGAGGGTTTGGGGTGCCGGAGCTCTGGGCGGAGCTGTTGCGCCATCGCGACCATCTGGACCGGACGGGGCAGCGGGCGGTTCGCGACCGGTTACGGGCACGGACCCACTTGATGACGCTGCTCAAGGACGAGCTGACCCGCGGGGCGATGGCGGCGCTGAACCAGGAGCTTCAGGGTGGCCTGGACGAGTTGGCCTCCCAGGTGGCCGACCGGAGGCGAGATCCCTATGCGCTGGCCCAGGGCTTTGTCCGAAAGCTGTTGAAGGAGTGAGATTTGGATAAGGCGACGCCGGAGGTCATGGAAGCGTTGGACGGTCTGGCGCGCAAGCTGGAGCTCCGGATGCGCGATGATGGGCTAGCGTTGGCCTCGCTGACCCACAAGAGCTACGTCAACGAGCTGCGCGGGAAGGCGGGCACCGACAACGAACGGCTGGAATTCCTGGGCGACGCCGTGGTGGATCTGGCGATAGGGCATCGCTTGATGGAGAGGTTTCCTTCCGTCAACGAGGGCGAGCTCTCCAGGATGCGCGCGCTGATCGTCCACGAAGAGGGACTGGCGCGGGTGGCCCGCGCGCTGGGATTGGGCGAGCTGCTGTTCCTGGGCAGGGGAGAAGAGCTGACCGGAGGGCGGGACAAGAGCTCGGTGCTCGCCGACGCCCTGGAGGCGGTCCTGGGGGCGGTCTACTTGAGCGAGGGGTTAGCGCCTGCGATGGCGCTGGTGGACCGGCATTTCGCCCAGGCGCTGGACACCGTAAAGACGGGGCGGGCCGGTGACGATGCCAAGACCCGGCTTCAAGAGCTGGCGCAGGAGCGTTTCCGGAGCTCCCCCCGCTACCGGACGCTCAGCGAGAGCGGGCCGGGCCACGAGAAGACCTTCGAGGTGGAGGTGCGGGTGGGGCCGGATCTCACGGCGGCCGCTTCCGGTAGGAGCAAGAAAGAGGCGGAGCAGGCGGCGGCCCGCGCAGCCCTGACGGCGCTGGCCCCACCGGAGCTCGAGGCAACGCTGGACTCACCGGAGGACGCTGAATAAGGTCCGCCGCCTGTCGCGTCGCTGCGGTCAGTTCCACTTGAATCAGGAGGCGAAACACCCATGAGGCAGGTCGCATTCGCAGTGCCGTCGTTGCTCGCCACCACCCTGATATCGGCCCTCGCGTTCGGGGCGCCCGACGCCGGGACAAAGATGGTAGGAGCAGCCAAGAAGAGCTCATCTCAAGGAGGTAAGTGGATGCAAAAGATTGAGTCAGGCGGAGATCTCTACGCCACCTTCAAGACCACCGAAGGCGATGTGGTGGTGAAGCTGTTCCCCAAGGACGCCCCGAAGACGGTGGCCAACTTTGTCGGGCTGGCCACGGGGGAGAAGGAGTGGACGGATCCCAAGACCCACGAGAAGTCAAACAAGCCGCTCTACAGCGGAACGATCTTTCACCGGGTCATCCCGCGCTTCATGGTCCAGGGTGGGGACCCGATCGGAACCGGCACCGGCGACCCTGGCTACCGTTTCGAGGACGAGTTCTCCGGACCCCACCAGTTCGACAAGCCCGGGATCCTGGCCATGGCCAACGCGGGTCCCAACACCAACGGCTCCCAGTTCTTCATCACCGTGGCGCCGACACCGCACCTGAACCGCCGCCACACCATCTTCGGTGAGGTGGTCTCCGGCTACGACACCGTGGTGAAGATCTCCGAGGCGCCCCGCAACGGGATGGACCGCCCCAGCAAGGAGGTCAAGATCAACGCGGTGGAGATTTCCGAGCAGGCCCCAAAGGGCGGCAAATAGTACCCCGTCTAGGATAGGATGGCCACCCCAAAGTCACCCCGCAGCGGCATCGCCGCTCTGATTGGTCGCCCCAACGTGGGCAAGAGCACGCTGCTCAACCGGCTGACCGGTGAGAAGCTGGCGATCGTCTCGCCCAAACCTCAAACCACCCGAAACCGCATCCTGGGCGTGGTGAACCGGCCCGAGGGGCAGGTCGCGTTCCTCGATACGCCGGGCGTGCATCAGGCCAAGGGCCCTCTGCATCGGCTGATGGTCGACGTGGCGCTGAACGCGCTCGAAGAGGTCGACCTGGTGCTCTTCCTGATCCCCGCCACCAGCCCCTCCGGTAGGGAGTCGCCTCTCAATGACGGCGAGCGGCTGATCCTCAAGCGCCTCGCCGCCGCGAAGAAGAAGACGCTCCTGGTGATCAACAAGATCGACGAGGTGAAGAAGGCGGCCCTGCTTCCGCTGATCGATCGCTACCGCGAGCAGTATCCCTTCTCCGAGTTGGTGCCGATCTCCGCCAAGACCGGAGATGGGGTCGAGGAGCTGTTCAGCCTGGTGCTGAGCCACCTGCCCGAAGGGGAGCGGCTCTATCCGGAGGAGATGCTCACCGATCAGGAGGAGCGGCATATTGTCGCCGAGTACATCCGGGAAGAGGTGCTTAGGCTTTGTCACGACGAGATTCCCCACTCGGTGGCGGTGCGGGTGGAGTTCTTCGACGAATCGGAGCGGCCGGCTCCGGACGAAGAGGACCATCCGGGCAAGGGACTGAAGGGCCTGGTCCGGATCGATGCGTCCATCTTCGTGGAGCGCGACAGTCAGAAGGCGATCGTGATCGGCAAGCGCGGCCAGATGCTCAAGGCGATCGGCACCGGGGCGCGGAAGCAGATCGAGCGGCTGCTCGGCACGCACCTCTATTTGTTTCTTCGCGTGCGAGTGGAGCCCAAATGGAGCGAGCGTCCCGCGGCGCTGCAGAAGCTGGGATTCCGCTCATGACACCTAAGCCGTTGGTGGCCCTGGTGGGTAGACCCAACGTGGGGAAATCCACGCTCTTCAACCGGCTGGTGGGAGCTCGGCTGGCGCTGGTGGAGGACACGCCGGGCGTGACGCGGGATCGGCAGTACGCCGACGTGGTGTGGGGCAATCGGGAGCTCACGGTGATCGACACCGGGGGATTTGTCCCCGGCGAGCGGGACTCGCTCTTGGCCTCGGTGCGGGAGCAGGCGCAGCTGGCGATCGAGGAGTGCGACGCGATCCTCTTCGTGCTCGATGGCCGTGTCGGAGTGACGGCGGTCGACAAGGAGGTGGCCAAGCAGCTGCGCCGCAGCGGCAAGCCGGTGATCCTGGTCGCCAACAAGCTGGACAGCGCCAAGGCGGAGCTGAGCGCGCCGCTCGCGGAGGGGTTCGAGCTGGGCATGGGCGAGTTGCTAACGGTGAGCGCCGAGCACGGCCGCGGCATCGGGGAGCTGATGGATGTTCTCCTCGACAAGCTGCCGGTCTCGGAGGCGCCGTCGGAGGAGGGCGGCGACGAGCGGGAGGACGGAAAGATCCGACTGGCAGTCATCGGCCGCCCCAACGTGGGCAAGAGCACTCTGATCAACACGCTCCTCGGTGAGAGCCGAATGGTGGCCAGTGAGCTGGCTGGAACCACCCGCGATGCGATCGATTCGGAGCTGGAGTTCGGTGACGCGCGCTTCGTTCTCACCGACACCGCCGGCATGCGGCGGAAGAAGACGCTGGCCCAGACGTTGGAGAAATATGCGGTGGTCGCCGCGCTCAAGGCGGTGGACCGGAGCGAGGTGGCGGTCCTGGTGATGGATGCCACCGAGCCGGCGGTGGATCAGGATTCCAAGCTGGCCGGGTTGACCGAGGAGAAGGGGCGCGCTCTCCTGATCGTGGTCAACAAGTGGGACAAGGTTCCCAAGGAGAAGAGCAAGCAGGAGACGCTGCGCGAGGAGCTCAAGTATCAGCTGCGCTTCGTGGCGCACGCGCCGGTGGTCTTCACCTCTGCACTCGAGGGCAAGAAGGTGGAGAAGGTGCTGGAGGTGGCGCGGGCGTTGCACCTGGAGTTTCACACCCGGGTCCCCACTTCGAGGCTGAACCGGCTGCTTGAGGAGGTCTCGGAGATGCCAGGCGTGCCGATCGCCGGTGGGAAGAGACTTCGCCTCTACTACATCGCCCAGGTTTCCAGCGCGCCGCCCGCCTTCGCGATTACGTGCAATCGGCCGGAGGGGGTGCCGGAGCGGTACCAGCGGTTCATCACCAATCAGATTCGGAATGCGTTCGGGTTGCGGGTGCCGATCCGGCTGTTCTTTAGAGAGAGGCCCGGGCAGGAGCAACGGGCGTCTCGGAAGCGGAAATATCTGTTGGAGAAGAAGAAGCCGCGGCGGCGGAGCTGAACCGTCCCCCGTGCGGAGCCAGCGACGACCGCCGGCGGCGGCACCTCCCCCTCACGCCTTCCCATCAAGGCCATCCGACGCCCGTTAGAACTTCCCCGCTCGATACCCGAGCTGTCCCTGGAAGATCGACCCCGACGGAAACTGCCGGGTACTGAGCGCATAGCCGTAGCGCGCCTGCGCCCCCACGAAGAAGTGCCGGCCCAGCGGGACGAAGAACCCTAACGCCAGCGCCCCGGACCAATCGGAGACCGACTGCTGCGCCACGGTGAGGATCGAATACTGCCCCAAGGCGGTTGCGTACGGAATCACCGGCCCCACGTCCAACCGGAGCTCCAGCCCCAAGGCCGCCGCGTCCTGGTGGGCGTCGAACCGCTGCCCGCCCGAGATGAAGTCGTGAAACGACCGCTGATACTCGGCCACCAGCGCCAGCTGGCGGGTGGGGAACGGCGCTACCTCCACCGCCAGACCGGCCAGCGGGCCCGGACGAAGCCGCGACGCGGCAGGAATGAAGATTCCCCCACGAGCTCCCATCAGAAGCTGAGGCGCCGCCTCGGCGCTTGAAGCGATGGCTACGGCACAGGCAGCGAGAGCGGGCAGGAGCACCGGTGGATTCTAAACCGATTGACTCCTCCATCGCTCGCACTACAAAGGGGGGGTGTCCGAGAAAGCGATCCGAAACGAGCTGAAGCAGCCCGACTCCTTCCAGCGCGTGGGAGGGGAGGCGCGGGACTGGCTGGCGGATCGCCAGAAGTGGGTGGCCGCTGGGGTGGCTACCCTTCTGGTGGTGGGCCTGGGCGTCTCCATCGCGCACTATCTGTCCGAGCGTCGGGAGTCGAAGGCGGCGTTGGCCTTAAGCGAAGCGCTCGAGCCGATGAGCCGACCGGTGGCCGCCGAGGGGCAAGAGGTACCCGGCCTGCAAGGCTCGAAGCCTTCCTTCAAGTCGGACGCAGAGAAAGATGAGGCGCTGGTCGCCTCGCTGAGCCGCTTCCGCAGTGCCCATCCCAAGGCCGCCGCTGCGAGCGAGGCAGCGTTGGTACAGGCTCAGGCGGAGTACCGGCTGGGGCGCACCGAGGCCGCCCTGGCGGGATTCGATCTCTTTCTCAAAGACGCGGGCTCCGGCGATCCGCTCCGCCTGAGCGCGCTGGAGGGAAAG
>JBGTHI010000879.1:0-2239 GCA_041746295.1 Myxococcaceae bacterium | reverse complement strand
CACGCAGCCTAATTTCCAGCACCCGACCGACGAACCGGGCTCGGGGGAGCGAGACGGGTGTGCAGATAGTTGAGCGCGATCTTCAGGGGAAGGTCACTGATCGCCTCCGCCACCTTCCAGGAGGGAGAAGGCAGCGGAGGCGCGTGAGAGCCGGCCGCCGGAACCGCGCCCTCTCCCTGGAAATGGCGTTTGAGATCCTTCTCCCGGCTCCCAGTACGCGCCTCTACCGGTCCCTCCGAGACGACGTAGTCCGGCACGATCCCACTCTCCTGAATCGAGCGGCCCTTGGGTGTGTAGTAACGGGCCACCGTCAGCTTGAGACCGGAGCCGTCTTCCAGCTCGATGACCGTCTGGACCGAGCCCTTGCCAAACGTGGTCTGTCCGAAGAGCGTGGCACGGACATTGTCCTGCAGCGCGCCGGCCACGATCTCCGAGGCCGACGCGCTCCCGCCATTCACCAGGACCGCCATCGGGTAGGCAGGCTCGGTGTCCCGGTCATGGCTCTTCTGCTCCATCATCAAGCGCCCGCCCCGCCCGCGGGTAGAGACGATCGGCAGCTCGCCTGAAAGGAACCGGTCGCTCACCGCCACCGCCTGATCGAGCAAGCCTCCCGGATTGTTCCGGAGGTCCAGCACCAGGCCGCGGATAGGCTGGCCGCTGTTCAGCCCCCGCAAGCGCTCCAGCTCACGACGCAGGTCGTAGTCGGTCCGCTCCTGGAAGCTCTTGATCTTCACGTGGGCAATCTCGCCATACAGCGCTCCCTCTATCGAGGCCATCCGGATGTGATCGCGAATCACCACGATGTCGCGAGGCGCGGTGAAGCCCTTGCGCATTAGGGTGAGCGTCACCTTCCGTCCCACCGGCCCGCGCATCTTTTGCTGCGCGACCGTCAGCTCCATGTCTCCAGTCGACTCGCCATCGATGGCGGTTACGAGATCTCCCGCGCGGATCCCGGCTCTGTCGGCAGGCGAGTCGTCCATCGGCGCCACCACCGTCATCGCGCCGTTCTTCATCGCCACTTCGAGCCCCAAGCCCCCGAACTCTCCCGAGGTATCGACCTTCATCTCCCGGAACAGCTCCGGGGGCATGAAGGCGGTATGCGGATCGAGCGTGTCGAGCAGCCCCTTGATCGCGCCATAGAGAAGCGCCTGGCGGTTGGGCGCCTCGACGTAGTTGTTCTCCACGTAGGAGAGCACGCGCGCAAACAGCTCCAGCTGCTTGTAGGCCTGCTCGTCGGACGCCTTCTGTGCCTGACCACCCGTTGCTCCCAACCACAGGGCGAGCGTCAGGACGGAGGCAGCGGTCATACGCGTGAGCTTAACACGCAGGGCCGATCTCCTAAGGCTGCGAAACCTTTCCGTGAAGGTCAGAGCCGGGAGGGATCGGTCTCGGAGAGCCAGGGCGCCGGATCGACAGCTCTGCCTCCGTGGCGCAGCTCGAAATAAAGGTAGGCACCCTTCAACGAAGCGCTGTCCCCCACCACCCCCACCCGCTCTCCGGCGGCAACCGAATCCCCCGGCTCCCGACCGAACTGGGACAGATGGGCCATCAGGGAGTGATAGCCGGAGCCGTGATCCAGGATCAGCAGATTGCCATAGCCGCGCATCCAGCCGGCGAAGACCACGGTCCCGTCGGCCACCGCACGAACCTCGGCCCCCATTCGCGCGCGGATGTCGAGTCCCTTCTGCACCGTGACGGTATTGAACTTGGGGTTCACCACCCGGCCGAAGCCGACCTCGAGAAGCCCGGTCACCGGGAAGGGCAGCTTCCCCTTTCTCGCAGCGAAGCCGCTCTGCTGACCGCGCGGCTTCATCTCGGAGGTCATCTGCGCCACCTCCGCCTCCGAGCGCTGCAGCTCGGCCAGGAGTCGCTGCTGGCCGGCCGTCTTTTCTGTCAGCTCGGAGAGCGCCAGCGACAGCTCCGCGCGCCGGGCGGTGGCCAGCGCCCGCTCTTCATCCACCGCGATCCGCTCTTGCGCGATGGAGGCGCGCAGGTGCGCCAGGCGGTGCTCCCCTCGGGCGTGCAGCCGTTCCAGCTTCTGCAGCGCCTCGAGCGATTCGACGTCCCGTCGCACCACGGTATTGAGCGCGCGGGCGGTGCGAACCGTCTCCGCCAGGCTCTTGGAGTCGAGCAGCCGCTCCAGCGACTGAGATCTGCGAAGCCGGTAAAGCGCCCGCAGTCGGGGCGCAACGCTCACCGCCTGGGCGTCACGGGCCTCCTTCCAGCGCCGCTCGCTCCG
>JBGTHI010000878.1:0-9302 GCA_041746295.1 Myxococcaceae bacterium | reverse complement strand
GAAAGCTGTCGGTGGCGATGATCGATCCAACCGAGCCGGCTGCCCTGGACGCGGTGAGACGGACCGCCTTCGCGGAGCCTCGCCCCGTGATCGCTACTGTCTCCCAGTGGAAGGGCGCCCTGGAGCGCTATTACCCAGCCGACGCATCACCGATCGAGGCCTCGAAGACGGCGGAGAGATCCCTGAACGAGCGTCTCCAGGCCCTGGACCAGGGGCCGCGTCAGGTCGGTCGGGTTCTGCGGGCCCTCACCGAGCTGCTTTCCGAGAAGGGGTTATTCTCACCCCAGGGGTCCAGGTAGCCGGCGACCCGCTCTGACCGAGCAACCCCAGAGCCTCGAATTGAGAGAATTTGGTAGCAGTTCGATTTCGGAGGTGTTTCATGGGTGGAGTCGGCGCAACGCAGGGGGGAAATAACCCCCTGGACCAGATCCTCAAGGCAGAACGGCTGGCGAGGATCGAAAGCCAGAGCTTCCTGAAAAAGGGGGCGAAGGGCGAGGAGGTCAGGTTTCTCCAAGAGAAGTTGGCGGCAGCAGGCTTCCCGTCCACGGACGCGGCAGGAGACTTCGGCGACGGCACCTTTCAGGCGGTCCAAGATTTTCAGCGGTCGATGAATGGGACCGCGGCCAATGGCGGAAGGGCCATGCTGGTCAATGGCAACGCCGGTGATGCGACCTGGGGACTGCTCCACGGTCTGACCGGCGAGAACATGGTCGAGCCGGGACACATGGTGGTCGACCGGAACCAGGACACCTTCAGCTACGCGGCCGCCAAGGCCGCGGACGACGCCGGAGGTACCAACGGCGCGGGTCGGCCGTCGAATGAGGAGATCCAAAATAACGTCTACACCGCCCTGGCCAACCACTCGGCCACCGATACATTCAATCCAGAACATGTTCAGCCGATCGTCGACGCGCTGAAGAACGGCAAGCCTCCCGGCGTACCCCAAGAAGTGTTGGTCGATCTCGGCGTCCAGGCGATCGAGGCGGCGCGTGGAGAGCAGCCGCGCACCGACTACGCCTACCCCGGTGCGCAGCTGAGCAATCGGGACTTCGATACGATCGTCGGAAACCTGATGGGCGCCGCGCTGGCGGCAACTCCGGAGGCCGGCCTGCCCCTTGTAGACCGGTACGCTGACGATCCCGATGCGCTCAAGTTCCTAGAAGGGGCACAGGGCACCGGCCCGAATGCGACCTTCTAATGAGCAGGCCCTCGAGAGATTCGACTGCTGAGCCCGGCGCCCAGCTCCTCGCCTTCTTGATGCGCAAGAGCCCCGATGGCCAATACCTCTACGACTCCCGCGCGGTGAAGGATCTGTTCTGCCTTCTGCTCCTTCGTTCAGGGGCGTCGGTGGAACAGGTCCCACCGATGTTCCGTCGGCTGTTGGGCGAATTCGTGCTCAAGATCGGCTTCTCGTCCCGGTCGTCCCCCTTGAGCCTGTCCGAATCGGTGGACATCTACTTCCTGAGCTGCCCCCTCGATCCACGGCTCGTGGCCGACTTCCGCATTTTCCTGCGAGACGAGCTCGGTTTCGAAGCCCCAAGCCCCCTTCGCAAGGACCTCCCGATTCGCGGATGAGACTAAGAGCGAATCGATACGTCCTAACTGCTGGAGATCGCTAACAGATGACTCGAAGCCGGCCGGCAACCACAAGGCGTCACTTTTCGAGAATAGAATAGGCGCATCCGCAACAAAGAGGTTCGTATGGGTCCCCCCTATCCCGTCAGCTCGCGTACGACCGCTCCCACCACCCGCAACGTCGCGGCCGACGGCAGCGAAGGAACCGATGGCGCGGCTCCGCCTCAGGGCGCCCAGCTGACGCCGGAGTACCGCGAGTCCGTGATCAAGGAGGTCGAGAAGCGCAGCTTCCTCAAGCAGGGGGACAAGGGCCCTCAGGTGGACGAGTTTCGAGCCCGGCTCGCGGCCCTTGGCTTCGAGTCCAAGGATCCGCCGGGCGAGTTCGGTCCGGACACCGACAAAGCCGTTCGGGCCCTCCAAACCAAGATGGACTCGCCCGAAATCAACCAGGGCGAGCCCTTCCTCGTAGATGGCCTGGTGGGAGACCAGACCTGGGGCGCAGTTCTGGGACTCTATGGTCCGGACAAGCTTCCGCCCGGCACGAAGATCGTTGGGAAGAACACTGACGAGTACCAGGGAATGCCGGTCCACCAGCCGCCGACGCAGGAGGAGATTGCTGACTACCACCGGGTGTTCGACGCGCTGGCCAACATGTCGACGACAGACGCCGTCGACCCCGCTGTGGCCAGAAAGGTCGCGGACGCCCTCCTCGCGGGGCAACCACTCCCCGAAGAAGTCAGCCAACAGGCGCTCACCGACCTGGGAATGCGGATGATCGAAGCCGCCCGAGAAGACAAGCCCCGCTCCGACTTCATCTACCCGGGCTCGGACATCACCGATGGAGAGTTCGACTTCCTGATGGTCAATCTCCTTGGTGCGACACTTGCCCAGAACGATCCTGCCACCCAGGCGCTGATTGAGAAGCTGACCGACCCGGGCGAGATCTCTATCGTTCAGCAAGCGGTGGCTACCGGGGTTTATCAATGAGCGCGCAGCCAAATGCGGCCCAGAAGCTCCTCGCGCTTCTCGCTCGCAAGAAAGGCGACGGGCAATCTGTCTTCCCCAGGGGAGACGCCAAGGACCTCTTCTGCCTGCTGCTTCTCAGCTCGGGGGTTCACCTCGAGCAGCTGCCGGACAACCTCCACAGGCTGCTCGGCGAGTTCGCATTGAAGATCGGCTTCACGGCCCGGCCCGGTGTGCGGCTGTCGCAGGTGGTCGAGGCCTATTTCATCGCCCACCCGCTCCACCCCGAGCTGCTCGCCGAGTTTCGGCGCTGGGTCAAGGATGAGACGGGCTTCGAGGTCCCCCACCCGGTGAAGCACCGCAAGAAAGCGATCCGAGCCTAGGCTCCGCCCAAGCTACGCCGGCTAGGATCGTAACAGCAGATCGCCCGGCCTGCCGTACGCGCCGTCGGCGAACGCCGAGTAGAAATCGCCCAGCACCGCATCGAAGTCGGGATAGCGGCTCTCGATCCGGTCTTGGGTCATCCGGTCGAAGATCGCATCCAGCCCCTTCGGGATCTGCGCATTTAACTCGGAAGGCAGCGGCGAGCGACGTCCCGGCAGCTGACCCGCCAGCACCTCGTAGAGCAAGATCCCCAGTCCGTAGACATCGGCCGCCGGCCCCGCCTCTTTGCCGCGGCCCATAAGCTCGGGAGCCATGTAGCCCATCCCGCCTGTTCCGACGAAGAGCTGCGGCATCCCCTTGGCTGAATCGGTCTCGATCACACGGCTCAGACCGAAGTCCCCCAAGCTGACATTTCCGAAGCCGTCGAAGAGCAGATTCTCCGGCTTGAGGTTGTGATGGGTGAGCCCCGAGCCATGCGCCGCCTTGAGGGCATAGCAGGCCTGGAGGAACCCACGGATCGCCTCGGCGGGATCGAGCCCCCGGCCCTCCGCCGCCTGGAGCTTCCCCCTCAGCGAGCCTCGAAGCAGCTCGGTCACTAGATAAGGGCGGGCGGCTTCGATGTTCTGATCGAGGATGGTCACCACGTTGGGATGGGAGACCTGCGCCTGCGCACAGATCTCCTTCTTGAGCCGCTTCACCACTTCGCCCCGTTGGAGGAACGAGAAGTAGCCGAAGATGTCCTTCAGCTCTTTTACGCAGACCTCGGTGCCCAGCGCCTGGTGCCTGGCCTTGAAGACCGTCCCCAGAGGCCCCGCGCCCACTGCTTCGGCCCGCACATACCGGAGCTCGAGCTCCCCGTCTCGCGAAGAAGCCAGCGCCAGCCCGGAGGCGGGCAGCGGCTCGCTCCTGTCCCGGCGGAGCTCCAATACGTTCACCCGGACCGTGTGCTGCGAGCTGTGAGTGCCCGAAGCTTGCGAGATCGCCTGGGGCGGGCGCGGAGAAGGCGGCGGCATCGGGTAGGCTGCGCGCGCGCCCAGCTCCTCTCCAATCAGCGCTTCCAGGTCGGTCAGCTCGGCGGACCGGGGTCGACCCGCGCCGCTGTCCGTGGAATCGGCGCTCTTTTCCGAGATGAAGGAGGCGATCTCCCCCTCGAACCGCTCCGCGTCCTCTCCCCGCACCACCCTCTCGCCGGCCTCGGTCAATTTCAGATGAGCCTCGCGGTCGAGCTCGATGTAGCTGAACTTGCGCAGGAAGAAGAAATAGGTTTCGAACTCCAGCGAGCCACTGGACTCGAAGCGCGACTTCACCTCCGCCAGTTTGGACTGACGGCCGTCCCCGTCGCGGAGATTGCGGAGGATGCGGATCGCCTCGGAACGAACGGTTTCGGGATCGAGTTTGGGTTGGGACATGGGGGCCTCGAGAGCATAGCGCCAAGCCGTTCGGTGTCCCGCTTTCACCCGGCCGTCGGCCGCGGAACAGGGCGCCGGCAAGCAGCGTGAATCGTTGCCCATTCCGGTGTGGGGAGCGGTGGTCTGACCGGGGGTTTTCGTTGACATTGAGCCCCTGCGCGCCTACGACCGCCGCTCTATGGCGCCGCTCTCCCGACCCTCCGACTTCACCCTTTCGGAAGCAGAGCAGAGCCGGTTCGACACGCACCTGGCCGAGATCCTTTCTCACTACCCCGACGACCGTAAGAGCGCCGCGATGCTGCCCGCGCTCCGGCTGATGCAGGAGATGGTCGGCTGGCTTCCCAACGACGCGATGAGGCTCGTGGCGGAGCGGCTTCAAGTGAGCCCCGAGCGGGCAAAGGAGGTCGCGACCTTCTACACGATGTTCCACACCGAGAAGCCCGGGAAGTACGTGGTGGATGTCTGCACCAATCTCTCCTGCTCTCTGTGGGGCGCGGAGAAGCTGCTGCTCCATCTGGAGAACCGGCTGGGGCTCAAGGCGGGCGAGAGCAACGAGCGCTGGACCTTGCGCGAGACCGAGTGCCTCGCCTCCTGCGGGACCGCCCCCTGCCTTCAGATCAACGAAGACCACTACGAGAGCCTGAGCCCGGTCCAGGTGGACGAGATCATCGGCCGGCTGGAGAAGACGCCTTAAACAACCCGTTCCACGCCTGAGGTCTCGAGGTCCAGAGGTTCGAAGATGGTTGCGGTGGAGAAGATCATCAGCAAAAACTGGGGCAAGCCCGAATCCCATACCCTCGACGGGTATCGGAAGAACGGAGGCTACTCCGCCGTGAACAAGGCGCTGGCGATGCAGCCGGCGCAGATCATCGACGAGGTCAAGAGGTCCAACCTGCGCGGCCGCGGGGGGGCCGGCTTCCCCACCGGGCTCAAGTGGAGCTTCGTACCCAAAGACCCCCCCCAAGACGTTGGAGGGGGCCCTCCCCCAATACGATCGGAGGGGGCAAGGCCCCCACCCCCGCCCAAGCCCAAATATCTGGTGGTCAATGCCGACGAGTCGGAGCCGGGGACCTTCAAGGACCGCTACATCCTGGAGAAGGATCCCCACATGCTGCTCGAGGGGATCGCCATCGCCTGCTACGCGCTGGGCGCGCATCAGGCGTACATCTACTCTCGCGGCGAGTTCAAGAAACCTTCCGCCATCCTTGAGCAGGCCATCTCCGACGCCTACGCTGCCGGTCTCTTCGGCAAGAAGGCGATGGGGAAGGACTACGCGCTTGACGTCTACCAGGTGCGGGGAGCCGGCGCGTACATCTGCGGCGAGGAGACGGCGCTCCTCGAGTCGCTGGAGGGCAAGAAGGGCTGGCCCCGGCTTAAGCCTCCGTTTCCGGCGGTGGTCGGTCTGTTCGGAGCTCCCACGGTGGTGAACAACGTGGAGACCATCGCCTCCCTCCCGGCGATTTTCGACAAGGGGGCCGCCTGGTACGCCGGCCTGGGGACCGACAGATCGGGCGGCACGCGACTGGTCTGTCTCTCCGGCTCGGTGAACCGCCCGGGCGTCTACGAGATCTCGCTGGGCACGACCATCAAACAGCTGATTGAAGAGCCGGAGCTGGGCGGAGGGATGCCGGCCGGCCGGAAGGCCAAGGCGGTGATCCCCGGTGGCTCGTCGGCTCCGGTGCTCTCCGCCGATGAGATCGACACCGCGCTGGAGTTCGAGGCGCTCAAAGCCAAGGGCACGATGGCCGGCTCCGGCGGCGTGATCGTGATGGACGATCGCACCTGTCTGGTGCGCAGCCTGTGGCGGGTGGCTCGGTTTTACGCCGAGGAGTCTTGCGGCCAGTGCACCCCCTGCCGCGAAGGAACACCCTGGCAGACGCGGATCCTGCGCAAGATCGAAGAGGGCCGAGGAGCGCCCGAGGACATCGACCTCCTGCTGCACGTGGCATCTTCGATCGCGCCGTTTCCGCCGATCGGCCTGGGAAACACCATCTGTGCCCTGGGCGACGCGGCGGCGCTCCCCACCCACTCCTTCGTTCAGAAGTTCCGTGCCGAGTTCGAGGCGCATGTCTACGAGAAGCGCTGTCCCTTCGGCGACAAGCCCTGGGGCCATTTCGGTGGAGGTCGCTCGTGACCGGCTTGAACACCGAAAGCGTGCTGTTCTGGCTATTCGCCATGCTGACCGTGCTGTCGTCGGTCGGCGTGGTGATCTTCCGCAATCCGATCGCCTCGGCGATGTCGCTGGTGGCCGCCTTCTTCTTTCTGGCGGGTATCTACGTGCTGCTCTGGGCGCATACCATCGCCATTCTCCAGGTCCTGGTCTACGCGGGCGCGGTGATGGTGCTGTTTCTCTTCGTGATCATGCTGCTGTCGCTGACCGAGGTAGGGCCGATCGGCAAGCTGTCCTTCTGGCGCGTCGTTGGAGGCGCCTCGGCGATCGGATTGGGCGTCTGCCTGGTGGCGGCCGTCGCGCGGATGCCCGGTGCCGGCGGAGTGGCCGCGGTCAATCCGGCGACCTTCGGCACCCTGAAAGAGCTGGGGAAGATTCTCTACACCGCCTATCTGCTGCCCTTCGAGGCGGTCTCGCTGCTGCTTCTGGCGGCCATGGTTGGAGCGGTGGTGGTGGCCAAGTCGCGGGTCTAGGGAGTCCTAACGATGGCGATCGTATCGACGCAGCACTACCTGGCCCTGGCGGCCATTCTTTTCTCGATCGGTACTTTCGGCGTTCTGGTGCGCCGAAACGCCCTGGTGGTGTTCATGTGCGTGGAGCTGATGCTCAACGCCGCAAACCTGACCTTCCTGGCCTTCGCTCGGGCAAGGGGCGACAACCTTGGCCACCTGTCGGCGTTCTTCGTGATCGCCGTCGCCGCCGCCGAGGCCTCGATCGGTTTGGCGATTGTGATCGCCGTCTACCGCAATCGCGGCACCGTCAACCTCGATGACCTCCGCACCTTGAAGTACTGATCATGGACCTACTCTCCTCTCTTCAGCGGCTGACGGTCTCCCCCCTTTTCGACACGGCGGCCTTGGCGGGCTCGCTCTGGATGATCATCGCCCTACCGATCCTGGGCGCGTTCGTTTGCGGCGTCTTCGGTAAGATGATGGGCCGTGCCAACACCCATCTGGTGGCCTGCGGTGCGGTGGCCGGTTCGTTCCTGCTCTCGCTGCTCGCCTTCTGGGCGCTAGCCGCCAACACCACGGTATTCAACTCGCCCTTCCAGACCGGCTTCTTTCCCTACGCGCTGGGGCATGACCACGGCACCTGGTTCTCCGCCGGGAGCTTCCGGGTGAACTTCGGCCTGCTGGTGGACAGGCTTTCAGTCTGCCTGTTGCTGGTGATCACAGGGGTGGGTTTCCTCATCCACCTTTACTCCACCGAGTACATGAGCCACGACG
The DNA here is from genome assembly GCA_041746295.1 of Myxococcaceae bacterium. GTDB lineage: Bacteria > Myxococcota > Myxococcia > Myxococcales > Myxococcaceae > JBGTHI01. The sequence continues at coordinate 1,575 of JBGTHI010000878.1, read as the reverse complement.
AGGGGTACTGGCGCTACTTCGCCTATCTCAATCTGTTCGTGGCGATGATGCTGACCTTGGTGCTGGCCGACAATCTGGTGCTGCTGTTCGTCGGCTGGGAGGGCGTAGGCCTCTGCAGCTATCTCCTGATTGGCTTCTGGTACACCGATCCACCCAAGGCATTCGCGGGACGCAAAGCGTTCGTCACCAATCGGGTGGGCGACTTCGGCGTGCTAGTCGCGATGTTTCTGCTGGTGCTGCTCTCCGATGGAATCAAGACGCAATCGATGACCCAGGGCGGAGGGAGCACCGTGGTCAGCTCCTGGCGAGAGGGGCTCAACGCCAAGGGCCCACTCGACTTCAAGGGGCTGGAGGTGCTCTCCCGTTCCTTTGCCGTGGTTCCGCACGGCGCACAACCCGCTCCAGCCACGCTAAATCTGGAGACGCGGTTGGACCACGGGCCCCTCAAGGGTTGCACCGTGGGTGGCGTAATCACCGCGGTGATGCTCCTGCTGCTCTTGGGAGCAGCCGGCAAGAGCGCGCAGATTCCGTTGTACGTCTGGCTCCCGGACGCGATGGCCGGCCCAACCCCGGTTTCGGCGCTGATCCACGCGGCGACGATGGTCACCGCGGGGGTTTACCTTTTCTCTCGTCTCAGCTTCCTCTTGGTGCTCTCGCCCACCGCCATGGCAGCGGTGACGTTGATCGGCGGCGCGACGGCGCTGTTCGCAGCGGTGATCGCCTTCGCACAGGATGACATCAAGAAGGTGCTGGCCTACTCCACGGTGTCGCAGCTGGGACTGATGTTCCTGGCGACCGGGATGGGCGTCTTCTGGGCGGCGGTGCTGCACCTGATCACCCACGCCTTCTTCAAGGCTTGCCTCTTCCTCGGGGCAGGCTCGGTGATGCACGGCAACGGGGACGAGACCGACATCAAAAAGCTGGGAGGTCTGCGACGGGAGCAGAGGTGGACCTGGGCCACCTTCGCCACCGCCAGCCTGGCCGCCACCGGCCTGCTACCCCTCTCCGGCTTCCTCTCCAAGGACGCCATTCTGCACGGCGTCCACGGCACCAGCCGGGCCGGCTTCGAGTGGGTGACCCACCTGGCCTGGGGTCTGGGGTTGGCGACCACGCTTTCCACCGCCTTCTACATGACCCGGCTCTACCTCCTGACCTTCGAGGGGCCCCGTTCGCCCGAGGCCAAAGTGGCGCATGCTCATGAGAGCCACTGGCCGATGGTCCTGCCGCTGGTCGTCCTCGCCGCCCTATCGGTGTTGGCGCTGATCCATGGCCTCCCGCTGATCCACGGCCCCGAGGGCGAGCACCTCACCCTGATCCAGGACTACTTGAGCCCCTCCTTCCGGACCACCGATTCGCTGCTCCGGATCCACGAGCTGGTGCACCGCCACGCGGAGCACGGCGGCTCGGACCTAACCGGTCTCTACATTTCGTGGGGGACCGCCTGGGCGATCGCCGTCATCGGCGCGGGCGCCGCCTGCTTCGTCTATTTAAGCCGGTTAAGCCGGCGGCGCGCGCTCGAGCCGTCTACGCTGGGCCAAGCTCCGGCCGCCGGACCGGCGCCGCTGCGCGGGCTCC
>JBGTHI010000877.1:0-2373 GCA_041746295.1 Myxococcaceae bacterium | reverse complement strand
ACGATCACCATCGCGCAAATGCTGGACCTGCGCGCGAACAACATGCTGACGGTCAACTCCGAGTACCAGCGAGGCGCCGTCTGGGGAAAATCTCAGCAGAAACGACTCGTGGACTCGGTTCTGCGCGGTTATCCCCTGCCGCTCATATACCTGCACCACCTGAAGCGTGCAGTAGCCGGACATCACCGGGACGACCTCGAGATCGTTGACGGGCAACAGCGTATCGACGCACTGCACCACTTCGCGCAGGGTGCGTGGAAGCTCTTCGACCCGGTAAAGGACGACAAAGAAGCCAGGTTTCCGGAGTTCGTCAGGCGGGCTCCGTGCTCCTGGGCCGGTAGAGATTTCCCTTCCCTGACTGAGGATGATCGCCGCCGCTTTCTGGAGACGCAACTGTTCGTTGTCAAGATCGAGACACCGGCACAGGACGAGGCTCGCGATCTGTTCATTCGTCTGCAAGCTGGATTGCCGCTCAACGCGCAGGAGAAGCGCGACGCGTGGCCCGGCGGCTTTACAGACTTCGTCCTACGGATTGGGGGGAAGCCGGAGATCTTTCGCTATCCGGGCCACGACTTCTTTAAAGTGCTGATGCCTGGTCGTTCGGCTCTCAAACGCGGCAAGAACCGTCAATTATCGGCGCAGTTGGCCATGTCGCTGATTTCTCGTTACGAAACAAGATCCTTCAGCGACATCTCGACGAAGGCGATTGACGACTTCTATTACCGTCACCTTGAGTTCGATGGCACATCTCCGGTTGCGATGCGACTGTGGAAGATCCTCGACGTGTTGCTCGAGGTTCTTGGAGACAAGAAGCGTCGACCGCTCAAGGGGCACGAAGCTATCCACCTGACCCTGCTCGTCGACTCTCTGCTGGACGATTACGTCTTGTCATGGAAGGATCGGCTGGCCCCCGCATTCGACGAGTTCATTGCCCAGTCAGCTCATGACAAGAAGACGCGTCGAAGCGACAATCCCGGGGAGTTCTGGACAAAGTACGACGCTCGAACCCGAACCGACTCGGATCGCGCCGAGACGATCCGACTGCGGCACGAGTTCTTCGCCGAGAAGATGCTCCAGTTCATGGCGCCTCTGGTACGCAAGGATGCCACTCGAATCTTTGGTGAGATCGAGCGCGACATTCTGTACCATCGCGCAGAAAAACGGTGCGCGGTCTGCGGATCTGAGATCTTGTGGTCGGATCTTGAAATTCATCACCTCGAGCAACATTCAGCTGGTGGTGGCACAACTCTCGACAACGGCGTACCGGTCCACATGAACTGTCATCCGAAGGGCCGTGCAGCGCAAGAATTTGCGGAGCGCTGGCGCCGCCAGCGTCTTTGAACAGGCTGCGATGACCTCAGTGGCGGTGTCAGGAAGATTCAGAGGGAAGACGTACATGGCGAAAAGCAGAACCTTCGGCGCGGTGCCCCGCGACAGCGTGCTAGTTAGAGTTCAGGCCACACGAAACGGCAAGATTCTGAGTACGCAGTCATATCGCGTCGTTGGCGCCACGCTAGAGGCGGTCTGCGGTGCAATTGAGCCAGCATTGGCAAACGAATTTGGACGTGGCAGCGGCGAGACAGACGATGACGAGGGTGAGGACGAGCCGCCCTCCACACCCGCGCCTCTGCAGGAAATGCCGCAAGCAGCCAGTTCCCCCCGAGCCTTCTCCATAGAGGACGTGGTCGAACGCTCCCGTCGGCTGACGTCGGAAATCGACTTTCAGCCGTTCCTCGAGGAGGTACGGCAGTCTGTGCCCGCGCCCCAACGAAAGAGCGTTGGTGCGCTGACCGGCCGTGCGGTAATGGACTTTCAGAACTGGCTGTATGAAGAGAACGTCAAATGGCGACTGACTGACCTGCAGCTCTTGGCAGTGATGAGGACCGAGTTTCCCTGGAACTCAGGTCAAGTGTTCACAGCCGATATTGCTACGGGCCTTGGTCACATTGCGAGTATTCGAGCCGACTATAACCGAACGGGACATGGGGGCGAAACCCCAGAAGCGAGAGGCTTACGACCATCTGTCTCGTATGGACGCATCAAGCTTGGAGACCTCGGCTGATCGCTTCCGACCTCGATGGCAAGCCCGCGATCGCGACTTCCCGATGCGTCCCAAGGACACAACGTACTCGATGGCTCTGGCCCCGCCCATTGAGTAAGGAGGGCCTCGCGCGCCGCTACGTTGGATTCTTCAATCAATTGCCCGTCGTGCTCCCGGCGGTTGTGCAGAGCGTGCAACCGCAGCCACGAATGACGTGGCAGAATCGCTCAGAGCCAGCGAACTGATGTCTATCGCCCTCGACTTTCCGCCGCAACAAGGCGAAATCGTCCGCGTCCGCTCGCGCCGCTACCTCGTGGAGGCGGTCACCCCTC
>JBGTHI010000876.1:0-5899 GCA_041746295.1 Myxococcaceae bacterium | reverse complement strand
AACGACCGGATCTCCGGCGCGGAGCTCTACAGCCTCACCGGCCCCACCATGCCAATCCGGCAGGTCGCTTTTGGTCCCAAGAGCCAGGTGGTGGCGGGGGCGGCCGACGGCTCGGTAACGGTCTGGGATGCAGCCAAGGAGAAGCTGATCTGGAGCGAGCGCCATCCCGACATGGTCAACACCGTGGCCTTCTCGCGCGATGGCCAGCTCGTCGCGGCGGGCGATGCCAAGGGCAGCGTGTCGGTCTACAAGGCGGAGACCGGCGAACGGATCTTCAAAGCTCGGGGACAAGAGGGTTGGGTGCGCACGGTGGCTTTCTCGCCCAGCGGCGAGCACCTGGCGGTGGGCTTCGCCGACGGAACGGTGCGCATCTTCGATGTCGCGTCTGGAGAAGAGAAGGAGCCGTTCAGGGGACATCCCGGTGGCGCCTACGAAGTTTCTTTCTCCGACGATGGCCGACTGATGTCGGTCTCCGGTGGCAACGGCTCGCTTTCGGTCTGGCACGTGAAGGAGCGCAGGCTGCTCGACCGCCTGGAACGCGACTGGAAGACCGGGAAGGCGACCTTCGCGCCCGGCGGTGAGCGGCTGGCCTTCGGCTCCTCCGATGGCTCGGTGCGACTGTACGACTGGAAATCCCGAACCGAGACCAAGATCCGGAACTTCGACTCCACGCCCACTTCGCTGAAGCAGGAGTTTCAGCTCGGGCCGGTGCGATGGACCGACAATGGGCACACCCTGACCGCGGTCTCGGCGCAGGGTGCCCTGCATGAGTGGAATTTCGCCTGATGCCCACCCGCGTCGCTGACGCGCCGGCGCCACCCCGGTCCGGAGCCGTTTCCGGCACCAGATCGCCGTCGCCTTCCGAGTCCGTCGCCGGGGGGGCCACCCCTCCCGCTGTGCCGGCTCCCCCATCCTCTCCCCTGAGTTGGAGGTGGAAGCCGACCACCACCTTCGACACCGACATGGCGCTCCAGTCCGCCGATGGTGGCGTAGAGATCGTCGTTCCATCGCAGACGGTAGAGCCGGAGATCGTCCGCAGCATCGAGGGCATTCAGCTCTACGAAGAGCGTGCACTCTGGAACCTGGCCAGCCGCGGGCCGACCGAGGAGAGCCGCCCACCGATCCGCCAGGTGATGGTGCTTTCCCAGCCGTTCGATCCATCCACCATGGAGTACGTGCTCCAGTCGCTCGCCGGTATCCCCGGCTCCCAGGCAAAAGACCGGCTGATCCTGTTCGCCAAGGAGCTGGGAGCGGAGAAGGCGCTGACCGGAAGCATCTTGGCGCGGCCGCAGATGCTGGAGCAGCTGAGGCAGACCTACGGAGATGACGAGGCCCGGCTGCTCTGCTTCGTCAGCACGGAACAAGAGAAGCAACTCGCGGAGGCGCTGGGTGTGCCGCTGCATGCCAACGATCCGGAGATGGACTATCTGGGGACCAAGCCGGGCGGTCGGGAGGTCTTCGCCGCCGCCAGGGTTCCGTTCCCCGATGGAACCCCGGAGCAGAAGTCGGTGCGCGGTCTGGCCGAGGAGCTCGCCGCTCTACAGGAACGCCACCCGGAGACCAGGAAGGTGGTGGTAAAGCTGCGGGAGGGAACCTCCGGCAACGGCAACGCCATACTCGACGTGGGGCCGCTCTTGAGGGATCCGCCCAAGAGCTCCGCGGAGCGCGCGGACCGGCTGGAGCAGCTGATCCCGCAGATGCGGCTCCAGGGCGCGGAGATGACCTGGCCGGTGTTCGAGAAGAAGATCGGCGAGCTGGGCGTGATCGCCGAGCTGTTCGTAGAGGGCAAGGTCAAGACTTCCCCCAGCGTGCAGGGGCGGGTGCATCCGGACGGGCGGGTCGAGGTGCTCTCCACCCACGAACAGCTTCTGGGCGGCGAGGACGGTCAGACCTACCTCGGCGCAAGCTTCCCCGCCAACGCGGACTACCGGGAACGGCTCCAGACCCACTGCGCGCAGATCGGCGCGGTGCTGGTGGAGCGAGGCGCCCTGGGCCGCTTCGCGGTCGACTTCATCGCGGTGGATCGCGGGCCCGGGCGGGAAGATCGGTGGGATCTGCAGGCGATCGAGATCAATCTGCGCGAAGGCGGCACGACGCATCCCTACGAGACGATGCGGGTGCTTACCGGTGGCGTGATCGACGATACCAGCGGCGATTTCAAGGCGGCCGACGGCACCACCAAGTCCTATGTGGTCTCCGACAACGTCAAGTCCGCGCAGTACAAGGGGCTGACGCCTGCGGACGCGGCGGACATCGCTGTGCGCCACGAGCTGCACTTCGATCCGGAAACGCAAACCGGCATCGCGTTCCACATGCTTGGCCTGCTGCGCGACTACGGCAAGGTGGGCGTCACCTGTATCGGTGATTCCGATGAGGACGCGCAGAAGCTCTACGACCAGACGGTGGCGGCGTTGGATGCGGAGACAGCGATCAATGCGCGCTCCGGCGAGCTTCCCTCGCTGCCCGAGTCTCCGGCGGTCAATCCCTCCGCCAAGTCGACCCCGGTCTTCCTGGTGGGCGATCAGCAGCAGCGGATGCGGCCCAAGAACGCGCTCTTCAGCGACTGGACCCGGGCCGTGGCCTTCTCGCCGGACCGGCCCCAGGTGGCCACCGCGGTGAACAACCGCGGCTCCTACGTGATCCACGTACACGATCGCCGTACGGGCGACCCGATCCAGAGCCTGGATGGACCGGCCATGCCGATCCGCGAGATCGCCTTCGGTTCCGGTGAGCGGCTGGTGGCGGGCGCTGCCGATGGTTCGGTCACCGCGTGGAATGTCAAGACCGGCGAGCCGCTGTGGAGCAAGCGCGAAGAGGCGATGATCAACACGGTCGCGTTCGCCGGCGACGGTCAGCATGTCGCGTCGGGCGACGCCGCCGGCCGGCTCACGGTTCGCGACGCCCAATCCGGCGAGGTAGTGTTCAAGACGCAGGGCGATCACGGCTGGATCCGGTCGGTGAGCTTCACGCCCGACGGCAGCAGCGTGGCCTTGGGTGCGGCCGACGGCTCGGTGAAGCTCTACGACCTGGACGCCGGTGAGCTGCGAGGAGCCTTCGAAGGCCATCCGGGGGGAGCCTATGCACTTGGGTTCTCCGACGATGGCCGACTGCTCGCGGTCAGCTCGGGCGATGGAACCCTGGCGGTCTGGCATGTGAGAGAGCAACGGCTCCTCCATTCGGCGGAGCGGGAGTGGAAGACCGGCAAGATCGCCTTCGCGCCGGGTGGCGAGCGACTGGCCTACGGTTCTTCGGACGGCTCGGTGCGGCTCTACGATTGGAAGGCGGGCACCGAGACCAAGATCCGGAACTTCGACTCTACGCCCACCACGTTGGAGCAACCCTCACAGCGCGGCCCGGTGGTCTGGTCGGAAGGTGGCCGTACGCTCTCAACTCTCTCCGCCGATGGCACCCTGCACGAGTGGAGCTTCGCTTAGGGCTTGAGAGGCGCGCTTCAGTTCTTGCGCGGAGGAGGGACTGACCGCACGCTGGGCCTTCTTGCACCATGGCCCCGGCGCGCACACAGACCTGGCAGGTCTACATCCTCCGTTGCCGGGACGGGACGCTCTACACCGGCGCCACCAACGACCTTGAACGGCGGCTGGAGCGGCACTGCCGCGGCCGAGGCGCGGCCTACACCCGCTCGAGACTTCCGTTGCTGCTGATCTACTCGGAGCAGGGATTTGACCGGAGCTCGGCGCTGAGGCGCGAGGCCGCGCTCAAGCGGCTGGATCGTTCGGACAAACTGAAACTTATCGCCGAGACGTGGGCTACGTCCGACGCTGAGATTTTGGAACATGTACGCGTTCCGGAAGTCTAGCCTCCGGCATCGTGCTCCTCGGTGGTAGAGGTCATCGCGAGGGCTCCGTGCAAGCGAGAAGGTCGAGCAACTGCCGCGGCGAGAGAAGGGGAACACCGCCCGTGTCGGGGAAGCGTCCGCCTTGCCTCCGATGGCGGCTTCGAGAAATGGAAGATCAGCGGGATCCGGCGCTCCTTATGATTTGTGCCGGGCCGCGCGAGGGATGGAGGAAGGCAGAGACCAAAACATTGGTGTCAAGGACGACGCGCATCACGGCTGTGGGTGCCGTCGCGCGGCGCGGGCGGCCTGGATTTCCGCTTCGATGGCCTTGTCCGTCAGCTTGTTCAGGCCGCGCCGGACGGAGGCTTCTTGCAGGCTGCGAAGCGCCGCGAGACCGCGTTCCCTTTGGAGGGCTTCCAGCTGTTCAAGATCTTCGACGGGGATGAGCGCGGCGGTGGTGATTTCAGCCATGGCATACCTCGTGGGACTGTAGTGGGGTGGTGGTGCCGGTCGCATCTTGAGACTGACGGCGCTGTTGGGCTCGGATGAAGGTACTTTTTGCGGCTGCCTGGATGGGGCGCTCGCGTTGCCGCTAACTCTCAGGTGTACCAGCGAGGCGATAGACGCCCGGATAGATGGCATTCAGCTGTCTCGCCCCTGCGGGCGACTCCGCTACCGGTCAGTAGAGCCATGAGCTGAACACGGGAGGCCAGCCCGTACTGGCGATCAAAGAGTCGCGTCAGTTGTTGTTCTGAGTCGTTTAGCATCCGGATTCCGGCATCTATCCGACTCAGAATGCCTTCAGAGGCTGGCATTCTCCGGATGACGCCGTCGCCCGATCTGCCTTGGTTCGCCGCACAGCCGCCTGCCACGCATGAGCGCCGCTGCCAGCGTTCTCCCGGGCGCCCACCCCATCCCGCCTTCTCTAGAGAATGTCGGCCCGTTCGTTTCGGGAGAGCCCGAGAAACTCATCCATGAATGAGCCATCCCGGCATGGCAGCGTAGGCAAAAGGCTCGAGATGCGGCCGTGGGCGAGAGCCCACCCAAGGATACGTTTGGCGACCTGTAGGTGGGCCGCTGGATGCTGGAGTCCGAAGCAAAGCAGGACATAGTCGCGGGATGAACGCTCGCTTCGGTTCACTCCTGATCTCGTCGGTTCTTCTCTTCGTGTCGTTCGCCGATGCCGCGCCCAAGGCATTCAAGACGCCCAAACGCCGCCGCGATCCGGTTCCCGCAGTGACCCAACCCGCGTCCACCACCGAACCCGCCCATGGCGATCCGGTCGCCCCGATCTTCTCCGAGCCCGCCTCGGCATCGGCATCGGTGCCGGAAAACGTCCCGGCGTCTCCGGCTTCCGCGGCAGCCCCGGGCTCTGGAGAAGCTTCGCGCAAGCGCCCGCCCCAAAAGTTGGATCGGCGATTGGTGGTGGCGGGCGACTTCTTCTTTGAAAAGGGCCGCCTCAACGGAACGCAGAACATCAACGGCTCGGCCCGCGACGAGTCGTTCAAGTACGGCCGGGGCTTTCTCTCCGGCTCCGCCTGGCTGCTCTTTCCGGAGAACAGCCATTTTCGCTGGGGACCCGGTCTTCGGATCCTGGGGCGCTACTCCGCCTCGGTCGACAATCAAGAACCGTACGAGCTGGGCTTCCTCACCCAGGCTTTCGTCGCGGGCGAGTTCGTGCTGCCCCTGCCCTCCAAATTCGACCTGCTCCTGGGCGGTCGGGCGGGGTTGGGGCTTCTCTTCCCGGGAGGCGAATTCAAGGAGGAGATCAACCGGCTCCGCGCCGAGGGCGTTGGGGTGTGGAGTGTCCCACGGGTGGGGTGGCTTGCCGGCATCAACGCCGGGACGCGCTGGAAGTTCGCGGAACGCGTCGCGCTGCGCGGGGATCTCAACTACGGCCTGGAGCAACTCTTCCTCTTCGCCACCCACCAGAACGTGGATGGCCTGAGCTTCGCCAAGAGCTGGAGCACCTACACCATGCGCTTCGGGCTTACCCTGGGCCTCGAAGTCAGCTTCTGAGCTGCGGTTACATCACTCACGATGGTCCCTCGGTCTCCCTCCTCCTCATCCTCCTTAGGTCTCCTCTGGGGTCTCCTCTGGGTC
>JBGTHI010000875.1:0-4162 GCA_041746295.1 Myxococcaceae bacterium | reverse complement strand
GGGTGGTGCGCTTAGGCGCGAGGCGGTTCCGGCGGTTCCGGTCGCCTGGGCAGGCGCGCACGGCGCTGCCGGACGAGCTCCCCTTCCAGCTCCGACACGCCGGATCGGTTGATCCGCGAGGATAAGACGAGCCCCAAACGGACCGAGCCGGACGCCGATGGTGCCCAGGGCATCAACCAGCTCCGGCGCCGCGGAAGGCTCATCGAGTGGCCGAGAAGCCCCTTGAGGTCGGTGGTCCCTTCGCGACTCTCCTCGCTCTCGGCCTGGCTCTGGACCAGGAGATAGGGCTGAACGGGAGTAACCGACCACGCCGCCAACCAGAGCTGGAGCGAGATACAGAGGGCGCGGAAAACGGTCCGTGAAGCCATCGGCCTTTCTCTTACTACAACAGCGTTCCCTTCAAAAAGAGGCTTGCGGCGGAGAAGTAGATCACCAGCCCTGAGACGTCGACCAGGGTGGCGACGAAAGGGGCGGACGCGCTGGCCGGGTCGAACCCCAAACGCCTGAGCGCAAAGGGCAGCATCGCGCCCGAAAGGGTGCCCCACATCACCACGCCCACCAGGCTCACCGCCACGACCAGACCTACCCGGATGAAGTAGGGGCCGTAACTTTGAAACGCCGTCTGCCAGATCACGATTCGCAACAGGCCGATGAGACCCAGCCCCAACCCCATCAACAGCCCCGCGGCCAGCTCGCGCCGGATCACCCGCCACCAGTCGCGCAGCCGGATCTCCCCCAGCGCCATCGCCCGAATCACCAGCGTGGAGGCTTGCGAGCCGGAGTTGCCGCCGCTGCTGATAATCAGAGGCACGAACAGGGCCAGGACCACCGCCTTGTCGATCTCCGATTCGAAATAGGACATCGCGGTGGCGGTGAGCGTTTCGCCCAGGAAGAGCACCGTCAACCAGACGCCCCGCTTGCGGATCATCTGGGGAAGGCCGATATCGAAGTACGGGGCATCCAACGCCTCCATACCGCCCACCTTCTGGATGTCCTCAGTCGCCTCCTCCTGCACGACGTCCACGATGTCGTCGAGGGTGACGATGCCCTTGATCCGGCCGTCCTTGTCCACCACCGGAAGCGCCAGGAAGAAGTGCTCCTGGAAGAGCCGGCTGACCGCCTCCTGGTCCATCTCTTCAGGCACGGTAACCAGCTCGGTCTGCATCACATCGCGGACCAGCCGTCCCGGATCGGCGCTGAAGAGGTCGCGAAAGGAGACCACCCCCACCAGCCGCTGCTCGGCGTCGAGCGCGTAGGCGTAGTGAATCGTCTCCACCTTCTCGCGCGCCTGCTTCCGCAGGTAGCTGATCGCCTCATCGATCCCCATGTCTGGCCGGACGCGCGCATAGCGGGGGCTCATCAGGCCACCTGCGTCGTCCTCCGCGTAGGCCAGGAGCGCGGCCACCTCCCTTCGAGTGCCATCATCGAGGAGGCTGAAGAGCCGCTCCCGTTCCGCGGCATCGCCCACCCGCTGGAGCACGTCGGCCACGTCGTCGGGCGCGAGCAGTCGGATGCGGGATCGCTGCTCCGCCCGATCCAACATCAGCAGCAGCTCGGCCTGCTCGCGGGCGCTGAGCGTCAGGAAGAACTCGTCGCCGTCCACGAAGGGAAGCAGGCGGAACGCCTCCATCCGCTCCCCGCGCGAGAGCACCGGCCAAGCGTCCTTCAGCTCCTCGTGTTGAAGTGCTCCGGTTTCGGACATCCGCCCATTTCCCGTGTGGTGACGCTGTAGCCCAATCGGCGTTTTGTTGACACCTCTTCCTACCTGCCCCCTAATTCCCACACACGTAGCGGCCTGTTGCGCGCTCGCTTTGGAGGATCGATGGAAGACCTAGGCTCGGCGTCGGTGGCTCAGCCCTTCATACAGGAGACCCGAGACTCCCAAGATTCGGAAGCAGGATCGAAAGCAAGGACCGTCTCGACGCATGTATTGGTGCCGGAGGAGCAGGCTGATCGACTGAGGCAGCTCTCCAGAACCACCCGGGTGGCGCAGAGCGAGTATCTGCGGGAGGCGGTGGAGGATCTTTTGGCCAAGTACGACCGCTTGAACGACGACGATTCGAACGATCCGACCGACCCGGAAGGGTCCGCGAGCGCCTGAGCCGCCCCGGGCATTCCGGGGACTGGCCGGATTAGAGCTGACCAGGGTGCGTCAGCTCTCCAAGAGAGAGTTGGCTGAGGGAGAAGAGCAGCAACCCGAGCAGGATCTGCTGCGCCGTCTGGCAGAGCCAGAGCACGTTGGCAAAGGCCAGACCGGCGCTCCCCACCACCTGCGGGGGAAGGAATAGCCCGAGGCCAACCTTGACGAAGGCCTGGAAGGTCCCCACCATTCCCGGGGCGGCGGGAATCATCAACCCCACCACCAGGACGCAGAGTACCACGTAGGCCTGGAACAGCGTCAGCGAGAGCGAAGCGTCGAAGGCTCGCGCCAGCACGAACATCCCAAAGCCGTTCAGCCCCCAGTAGAGCGCCGTATAGAGGAAGAAGCCGGCGGTGGCGGTCGGGCCGGGCAGCTTACGCAACGCCCCCACGAACCGGTCGACCATCCCGGCGCCCAACTCGGCGGCCCGCGGAGACAGCCAGCCTAGGCCCGTCCGAACCCAGGTGATCGCCCGCTCCCGCTGCCAGTGGGCGAAGACAAGAAAGAGCAGCCCGCCTCCGAAGATGGCGAACATCAGCCAGGAGCCCACGCGGACCGCGGGCAGACCCGGGCTGTCGATTCCACCCGGACCGGTGGGCATAAAGAGCATCAAGACTCGCAACATCAGCGCCACGGAGAGACCGTCGACGATCCGCTCAAGGACCACCGTGGTCATCGCCTCGCTCTTCCCCACCGAGGTACGCCGGGCGATGAGATAGGGGCGGGCCAGCTCGCCAAGCCTGAAGGGAAGGATCAGCAACATCATGAAGCCGATCCCGGAGGCCTGATTCAGGGGTGAGAAAGGAACCGGACCGATGCCCGAGAGCAAACAGCCCCACCTCAGGGTGCGCGCCAGGTGGATGGCCAACAGGATGCCCACGTAGGGCACCACCCAAAGGTAATTGGCGGAGCGCAGCGCGGCCCAGAGCGCGGGCCAGTCGGTGTCGCGAAAAGCCCAGAAGGTAAATGCCGCAGTGACGAGGAGACTGAGCCCCAGACGAACGATGCGCTTCACGTAAGGCACGGCCTACTTCATCTTGGGGAGCTCTGCCAGTGGGCACCCACCAGGGGACGCCGGGTCCAGGTCCGGGTCGGACGAAGGGTTGCCGTCCTCGTTGTCCTCCAGGTGGCGGTTCGCCACCCGGTACTCCTCCCCCAGCCAGCGCCCCAGGTCGACTTGCCGACAGCGCGTTGAGCAAAATGGAAAGAAGCCGTTCTCCGGCCGCGGCTCGATCTGCCGCCGACATAGGGTGCAGTGCAGGGAGTGGGTCTTCGCAGGTCCCATCGCTCCCTTGTCTTTGCTCGGGACCGGAGCCGGTTGCAAGTGAGAGCTGTCGTCGCGGGATCTTCCAAGGGGATTGAAGGAATCAGGCTGGAAACGGTGGCGCGCCCGGCTGCCCATCTGGGAGCCTCGGAGCTGCGGGTGCAGGTGGCCGCTTCGGGTTTGAATCGGGCCGACCTGCTTCAGGCGACGGGCCGCTACCCCGCCCCGCCCGGCGTGCCCGCGGACCGGTTGGTGCTGGAGTTTTCGGGGAGGGTGATCGAGTGCGGCTCGGCGGTACAGAGCTTCTCCGCGAGCGACCGGGTGATGGGGCTGGTCGCCGGTGGCGGCATGAGCGAGGAGGTCGTCGTTCATGAGCGCGAGGCGCTGCCGATCCCACCGGATTGGGACTTCATCCAGGCCGCCGCGGCCCCGGAGGCCTTTCTCACCGCCTACGATGCGCTGGTGCTTCAGGGTGGGCTCCGCCCCTCCGAGACCGTGCTGATCCACGGTGTGACCGGAGGGGTGGGCTCGGCCGCCTCGCAAATCGCCGCCTCCTTCGGAGCGCGGGTGCTGGGCACCGGCCGCTCGCGCGAGAAGCTGGAGCTCTGCGTGCAAAGCTGCGGGCTCAACGAACCGATCCTGGTCGACCCGCCTCCGGGGGGCGCTCCGCAGTTTGCCCAGGAGGTGCGGCGGCTCAACGACGGGCGCGGGGCGGATCTGGTGCTGGAGCTCCTAGGGGGCCGCTACCTGCCGGAGTC
>JBGTHI010000874.1:0-3812 GCA_041746295.1 Myxococcaceae bacterium | reverse complement strand
GTCCCTAATTGGCTGCGCGCCCGATCTCTGCGTCGCTGGCCCTCCCCAAATCCTCACGTACATCTTTGTACGCTCCGGTTCGGGGCCCCTCCATCTCCTTGATATCTGGCTGCTCGCTTTCAATTAGGGACACCCCCTAGCGGCAGTTCACCCAGCGGGGTAAATTTTGCTCGAAATCCTGCGGATTCCGCCGCGGAAAAACGAGCACAGCTCGGGTACGAGAGCCCGCTCATTGGCTTTCTAGGGGGCGCGCTCGGGCTTTGCGGCTCTCAGTGAGCTTTCACGGGCGACGCGAGCCGAGGAACTCCTCGAGGTTGTCCTCACCATAGGACCTTACCAGCCCTGCGAGAGACCGAGCGTCGAGGTGGTCGCCGTTTGTCAACTGGGCGGTGATGTCCCCAGGAGGTTCTATAGCAAGCAGGTGCTGCTCGAGGGTATCCGGCGTCGAATGGGTGCGCTCCAGCGCCGTGAGGATGGCGCGCAGCAGGGCATCTAGGCTCAGTCCCTCCACTTGGACCGGCCGGGTCCGTCGGTGCCATCCCCTCCGCAGAAGCTGTGCCAAGACAGTCGTCATCTGCGCAGGCGCGTCTCTCGCAGGTCGTGTCCGGACCGCGTTTCCGGTTCCGTCGGGTCCTCGCCGAAGCGTAAGCGCGCCCGTACCCAACCCCAGCGGCTTCATCACGGAGCTCTGCCATTGGTCAGCCGGGTCGGTCACCATTCCCTGATCGGACGCCGCCTGCAAGGTAGCGAGGAAGCGCTTTGCGGCAGTAGGTCCAGCCGGCTTGAGTGCCTCCAGAATCCCAGCGATGAAGGCGGCGACCGCCGCCGCGGGTACACGGGGCAACTCCATGGAAACGATCGGCACCCCGGCAGACACCTGGGCTACAAGACCCTGTCCCAAGGCGCGCGCCGCCGAGGCTTCCGCAGGAACGCACGCGCGGATCGATTGAACCCTGCCGGTATCCCGTGCCGGCGAGTGTCGCGAGGAGGACGGTGCAGCGGCGTCGTTGGAGGACATCATGATTTATCATTGTCGGCCAGGATTGAGAGGAGGTTTCGAGCCGACCTGTTTCCACGCTGCTCCGCGTCAGCGGGGGCACGGGACAGTTGCTCTATCTCTCCAGGTCGGACTGGGATCGGGAGGGTATGGCCGATCTCTCATGGTGCCGATACCGGCTGAAGGCTCTAAAAACCGGGCTATGCGTCGGTCGGGGGATGTCAGGGGTTCGCGGTACAGCTGCTTACACGGGGGTCAAGGAGTCAGGTGCAGGCCGCCGAAGGAGACACTTTGCGCTGGCTGCTGCCGTCCCCTCGCGATCTCGAGTTGGCCTCTAAGGCCCTGAATGGCGGAATGCCCGCGCTGGTCGCGCGGGTGCTGGCCAGCCGGGGGATGAGTACGCCGGAAGCAGCCGCCGAGTTCATGGCAGACTCCTTGGCCGACCTCCCCGACCCCATGCGGATGAGGGGGATGACCGAGGCGAGCGAGCGGCTCTGTCGAGCCGTGCGCCAGGGCGAGTCGATCACCCTCTACGGCGACTATGACGTGGACGGCGTCTGCTCCTCGGCGCTGATGAAGCTGTTCCTGGAGGAGCTGGGCGCCAAGGTCGCCACCTATATCCCGCACCGTCTGGGGGAGGGGTATGGCCTCAACCGCAACGCGATCGAACGGATCTGCGCAGATGGTACGCGGTTGTTGATCACGCTCGATTGCGGGATCACCTCGGTGGAGGAGGTGGCGCTGGCGCGAGAGCGCGGGGTCGACGTCCTAGTGGTGGACCACCACACCGTGCCCGAGCGGCTTCCGCCGGCTACCGCGATCCTCAATCCGCACCAACCCGGCTGCGACTATCCCACTCGCCACCTCTGCGCAGCCGGGGTTGCATTCAACCTCTGTATCGCCACGCGAAAAAGGATGCGCGAGAGCGGAGGGTTCGGGGATCACCGCGAGCCCAATCTACGCGCTCTGATGGATCTGGTGGCGCTGGCAACGGTCGCGGACGTCGTGCCGCTGACGGGGGCCAACCGGGTTCTGGTGAAGCAGGGGCTCAAAGAGCTGGGAGAGGCCCGGCGCCCGGGGGTTCGTGCGCTCAAAGAGGTCTCGGGCCTCTCCGCCCAAGCGCCGGTCACGGCGGGCCTGGTCGGCTTTCGGCTGGGACCTCGCATCAATGCGGCGGGCAGGCTGGACGATGCCTCGCTGGGGCTGCGGCTGCTCTGTGCCCGGACGCTGGAGGAGGCGAAGCCGTTGGCCCAGGTGCTGGACGCGGCCAATGCCGAACGGCAGGCGATCGAACAGCGGATCCTGAACCAGGCCTTCACCCAAGCGGCGGCCCGACCCCAGGCCAAGGGATTGGTGCTCGCGGCGGAGGGGTGGCATCCGGGCGTGGTCGGGATCGTCGCCTCCCGGGTGGTGGAGCGCTTTCACCGTCCGGCGGTCCTGGTTGCGATGGATGGCGAGCGTGGCCGGGGCTCTGCTCGGAGCATCGAGCGGTTTCATCTCTTCGACGCGCTCTCCGCCTGCTCGGAGCATCTAACCAAGTTCGGAGGTCACAAACATGCGGCCGGCCTGACGGTGGAGGGGCAGCGCCTCGGCGAGTTCACCTCCGCCTTCGAGCGGATCGCCGCTGAGCGGCTCTCGGACGACGACCTGGTGCCTAGCTGCAGGGTGGACGCGGTCGTCGCCGCTTCGGAGCTGGACGAGGGGTCGGTCGAAGCACTGGAGATGCTGGGTCCGTTCGGCTGTGGAAATCCGGAGCCGGTCTTCGTCCTCCGGCGCCAAGTGACCCGGCCCCGGCTGCTGGTCAACAAGCGGGAGGGCGCGGCAAACCATCTTAAGTTGAGCCTGGAGACGGCGCCTCACCTCGATGCGATCGGCTTCGGAATGGGGGAGAGGCTCGGCCTGACCGAGGGGCCGGTGGACCTGGCCTTCCAGGTCTGCGTGGACGAGTGGAACGGCCGCCGGCGGGTTCAGCTCAAGCTCAAGGACCTGAACGCCAGCGCGTGAGCCCCTAGAGGGTGGCTCCGATCCCGAGCCCTAGATAGGTGTCGTCCATGTAAGAGCGCCGGAAGCGGGTGAGCTCCACCCGCGCGGTGATGCGTGCTTTTCCGGAGTCGCTCAATCCCAGCCGGAAACGAAAGCCGCCGCCGTACTGGAACAGTGACGAGATTGCTCCCGTCCTGACCTGATCGTCTCCATAGTGGAGAGTGGAGCGGCTGTAGCTGAAGCCAGCGCCAAGCTGGAGGTACGCGCCGAACAGGCCACGCTCATCCAGCCGAAACATGTAGGCCGGCGCGATGGTGAAATCGTGGATCCGGGTGAAGCTGTTGATCGCATTCGTGCCGCCGCTGCTCGCGGCGGTGAGCCAGGTCAGATCGGCGAACAGGTGGTCCTGGAAGCGCTCGTCCTCGAACAGCCGGCCGAATTCCCAGACCGCGCGTACGCCCAGGCCCGGCTTCGCCTCCACGCCGCCCCGGGTGCGGTCCAGGAGCAGGAGACCGCCCATCAGCTCGGCGCCAAAGCCCAGGTAGGGGTCATCTTCCCGAAAGAGCCGGGGAGTCTTCTTCTGCTTCACGCCATACTCCCGCTCGGTCTCCTCCCGGAGCGTCCCGTGGCGCTCGGTCTCGCTCTCCGCTTCCGGATCGGCATCGTCGAGGATCGATCGCTGCGTCTCGCTGTTCTCTTCGACCTCAGTGGTCTCTTCGGTCTTCTGCTTGCCGCGGCGTCGACTCTCCTTGCGGCTCGTCTTGGTAGCCCTGGTCGTCTTGGTGGTCGCCTTGCGGCGGGGCGGCGGAGCGGGCTCGAGGTCGGCGTTGGA
>JBGTHI010000873.1:0-3221 GCA_041746295.1 Myxococcaceae bacterium | reverse complement strand
CGTCCAGTCGTCGTCGCACACTCATTGCTCCGGGTTTTCGCAGTGGCCTCGCCCAGGCAAAACCCGGTAGTCAAAGGTGCGATCTCGAAAACTTACAGCGCTGATCAGTTTCGGATCTCCGAATTTGAGGACAGGCCCTAGCCTCCATGTGCTGTTTACGTGCTGTTGCGGATTGCTGGAGTGCCATCACGGCATCCCTCGCGACATGCGGCGCCAGGTGGGCGTAGCGCATGGTCATCTCGATCGTCGAGTGGAGTTTCGGAATGGACGACATTGGACGAATTCCTACCGTTGAGGGCGCCGACAGCCGACGCCCAAGCGGAATGCTGTGAAGAGACCGTGAATCCGACCTGGCCGAGGCGACAGCCTCGAGTCGGCGAGCTGCTACTTCTTGGCCGCCATCGAGGTCGGCGCGCCGATCCTGGGAGCTTCACCCCGGACCAGTGCGTCGTAGCGGAGCATCAGGATGCGTTGGAGGTACTCTTTGCGTTCCGGGTAGGAGCTGACCCGGAGACCCTTGCTCTCGGCGTCCTGTCGGAGCTGTTCCACCACCGGCGGCGGTAGGCCGAACAGCGTCATCGCGTCGTCAAACATTGCGCGGACGACTTCATTGGCGTTTCCGGCCGTCTTCGCTTCTTTGGCGAGCCAGCCCGCCTGCTGGTTTGAGAGACGAAGGGTAGTGGCGGTCAATCCGCCGGCTGTCGAGGGCATACGTCCCATGAAATAGATGTCTCCTGTTTAGGTTAGCATGGAATGCTAAATAGAATCAGTCAAGAGAGTCGGGGGAGTCAGTCGCAATGCGTGGATCTCGTTTGGCAGTACCCCCTCGGCGGCCGGCGAAGATGCACCTGCCCCTTCAGTCAAATGCCGCTATGACG
Source organism: Myxococcaceae bacterium (assembly GCA_041746295.1). Lineage (GTDB taxonomy): Bacteria > Myxococcota > Myxococcia > Myxococcales > Myxococcaceae > JBGTHI01. Next base: position 2,343 of record JBGTHI010000873.1, on the reverse strand, counting down.
GCAGAATGCCACTCAGCCGTCGATTTCTACCCGTTGAACGAAGCCTATTCCTCGGGTGTACTGCACCAGCCCTCTACGATCCTCCATGTACCTTTTGATCGCTCCGCCTTCCGACCGACGATGGGATCCGGAAGGGGCCAGTCCGTCCGCTGAATGCCAGCCACGTAGGGGCACTGCTCTCCGCAGCCCATGGTGATGAACCGAAGTGTGCTCTCGGAGATGTCGGCTAGATCAGCCATCGAGGAGTCCTTGGCATCGGGGTGCGTTGTCAGGGGTTGAAGTGACAGTCTGGACCTGTTCACGGGTGCGGTAGCGCATCACGCCTCCGTAGAGCGTTCCGCTTCGTCGGCGGTCTCCGCGGCTCCAGCCTCGCAATGAGTGGGAAGCAGCAGGGCGCCCAACGCGAGCCCGAGTGCTGCCGCTCCACCGCTGGCGGCCAGCACGCCGAGCTTCGCCGCGGCAAGTAGTCGAGCATCGGGAAATGCCAGCTGTGCAACGAAGAGCGCCATGGTGAAGCCGATCCCGGCGACTACCCCCAGAACGGCCAGATGCTTTGAAGTAAGGCCTCGGGGGAGTGAGCCAACTCCAAGCTTCAATACCAGCCAGCTCGCGAGGAGAACGCCCAAGGGCTTGCCGAGCACCAGACCCGCTGCGGTGCCCAAGGCTACGCGCCAGGAAGCGGAGTCGAGTGACAGACCAGCGACTGAAACGCCCGCGTTGGCAAGGGCGAACACCGGGAGGATGCCGAAGGCTACCCAGGGATGCAGCGTCTGAATCAAGCTCTCGGAGGGGGAACGCGCCTCACGGCTCGCGACGTCGACCCGGTGCAGGGTGTGTGCCAGCTCGTTGGAGGAAGGGCTCCGAGAAGGCAGGTGATCGAGCTCAGCTTGCACGCCCACGCGAAAGCCACGGGGACCGAGCCAAGCTCGAACAGGTGTCGATAGCCCGACGAGCACTCCCGCGAGGGTGGGGTGAATTCCGGCTCCGTAGATGCCGGCCCAAGCGATGAACGACGGGGCGACGTAGAGAAGCTTGGTGCGCACGCCGAAGCGCTGCATCGCGAAGATTGCTCCCATTCCTGCAGCGGCCACGAGTAAACCTGACCAGGCCACTCCGGAGGAGTAGAAGAGCGCGATGACGAGGATCGCCCCGAGGTCGTCAATCACTGCCAAGGCCAGGAGGAGCACGCGCAGCGCGGCCGGAACCCTTTTACCCAGGAGCGTGAGGATGCCGATCGCGAACGCAATGTCGGTCGCCATTGGGACGCCCCATCCCGAGCGAGTGTCAGCTCCGCCCGCTGCAAGCAGGTAGAGTGCAGCAGGCGCGACCATCCCGCCGAGCGCGGCAGCGGCGGGCAGGGCGGCGCGACGCCACTCCGAGAGCTCGCCGTGGTGGGCCTCTCGTCGGATTTCCAGCCCCACGACGAAGAAGAACACCACCATCAAACCGTCGTTGACGAGCCATTCCAGACTTCGTTCGAAGGTGAAGGCTCCTACTCGGACTCCGAGGGGCGTGTGCCAGAACTGAAAATAGCTTTGGGCCCACGGGGAGTTTGCCCATCCCAGTGCAATGCCCGCTGCCGTGAGGAGCAAGACGCCGCTCGCCGCCTCGATTCCAAGGAATCGCTCGAGCGGACGACTCGCAGCGCGCGTAAACCGCCTGAGCGGTTCCCATGCCTCGGGGGGAGAGGGGGGAATAGGTCCAGGATTCGATGGAGCCGTTGTTGGCATGGTCAACCCCTCCCGGCTAGTTCGCCGGTAGGGATGGCGGCCCGACCACCCACTGTCCTGCAGCGATCGCCGCTGCACCCATTGTCCCAATAGAACGCGCTCAGAATCCCACACGATTGTCCGACCGTCGAGCTTCGAGCTCGCGGTTAGGCTGAGTGTGACTAAAGAGCTCTCCGAGGATCGGTCGGCCGCTTGGAGGTAGATCTGGGCGAGGTCGGTCTCCCCAATCAGGCCTACGATGGTGCCTTCCCCGTTCACCACCGGAATCTCCCGGAGCTCGTGCTCGAGCAGCGCCTGAGTGGCGGTGCGAAGGTCGGTGTGGCACCGAGGTGGAGCTGTTCCTTGGGGCGGTGAAGTCGCTCAGCCACATCACCATGCTCCATCTTCTGGCGCGACGCCTCGCATAAGTCCGCTCAGTTCAACAGGCTCTGAAATGCCGTGAACTCGTACCTGTGAGGTTGTATCAGGGGATCTTCCCGAGCGGCTCAAAGGCGATCTTGGGGGATGCCGGAGGCAGGTGCTGTCTGAATAGTGGCGGGGGAAAGTCATGCAAGCAGTGAGAGATGCGATCGAGGAGCCGGTCACACCGTCGGTCCATCGCCGAGAAGACCGA
>JBGTHI010000872.1:0-8123 GCA_041746295.1 Myxococcaceae bacterium | reverse complement strand
CCTTCCGCCCGCCCAGACGCGCCCATCGGCTCGCCCCCACCATCTCCCGGATCTCCTCCTCCAACAGCGTCTCCAGCGTCATTCGAATTGCACCACGGAACACCGAACGCAAATCACTGCGAACGTCCTCTTGGGTCGGCGCCTCTAAATCTGTAACGTCGCTCACGGGGAACTCCTCGGCCTCCCCGGCAAGGGAGGTCCGTCTCGGGTGGATTTCCGAGGAGCTTCCCCGTCCTTTCCGTCAGCAGCGACTTCATCAACTACACATTCTTAGGGACACGACCCACCGATGCTTGTGGCCGCGTATGGCGCCACCGTTTCACAGTTGACCGGCAGGTCGATGCGAGACACCGAACTGTTTGAGGTATGGCACCACGGCACTGTCTCGGGGACTTTGGAGTCGTTGATCGGAAGGCCGCCGTCGACCGAAGAGATTGACCTTCACCTGTCGAACGTCGGCGACGCTCTTTCCTTGCTGCATCCCTACGCTGGCGTGCCGGAGGCGGTCGAAGCCATCGCTGCAAAAGTCCCTGTCGCGGTGTTCACCTCGTCGTCTCGTGCCTACGCTCAGAGGTGCCTTCAGTCCTGTGGCCTCGACCGCTTCTTCTTTAACGATCGTCTGGTGGCCAATGAAGATGTGGCTCGACCGAAGCCCAACGGCGAAGGACTTCTTCTTCTCTGCAGGCGTTTCCAGGTGGCGCCGCGAAACGTGGCGTATGCCGGCGACGCCAAGAACGATATGCTCGCGGCCGAAGACGCAGGCCTACTCGCGGTCGCAGGCAGGTGGGGCCATTACTTCACCGAAGACATTCCAGCCGATGTCATCTGCGATCACCCGTCCGACCTAGTGACGCTTCTGAGCAAATGAGCATCTGGGTTGGGCTTACGGCGCGCCGGCAAGTGTACTGCCGGCAGCCGAGCGCGTGAGCGCGGAGCGGAGTTCGTGCTGAGATCGCGCAACGGAAGAGGGCGGCTCCTGCCCAGATTTCGCTCTCGTGGCTCGTCGCACAGAAGCCGTGGCTGGTACCCATCCCCGGTACGACCAAGTCCGCCCGCCTACGGGAGAACACCGCGGCGGCCAAGGCGGACCTCACCGGAGAAGACCTCGGGCAAATTGAAGCCGCGCTTGGCCGTATCCGAGTTGTGGGCGAGCGGTACCCCGCACATCTGGCGTCGTTGGTCGGAAGGTGAGCTCGATGAAGACCGCTCGTTCCTCTTGAGGGGGAAGCATTTTCATGTGCCATATATGCGCCATGCCACCGCGGAATCGCTGGGTACGGCCTGGCATCAGTCGGAACGGGAAGGAACAGGGAAGTGAATGGTTTCGAGACGTTGTCTCGTAAGTGGGCGTTCCGACAGGTTAATTTTGAAGCCCCGACACCATTCAGATCCCTCTTCCCCCGCTTGCCTTGGTCGAAACCACCCTTTTCCACGCCGCTTACAGGCGCGAAGGCTCCAATACGGAGCCGTCCGCCAGGATGACGCTGTTGCGTCGTTCCAGCTCCGCTCGCGCCCGGTGTCCTCGGGCGGCGAACGCTTGAGCCTCCGACGGTCCCTGGTGGAGCTGAGGTGAGCTCGAATAGCTGCTGTTTCGGTCCTGAACCGTGAGGAGCGCCGCCTGCCGGGACTGCCAATCGGCGTCGGCTGCAACGTCCTGCAGTTTGAGATCAAGCTCTCGCATGCCTGCGGTGAACTCGGGGTGACCCTCCAGCGCCTCCCATGGAATTGGGGCACCGCGACTCAACGCCCGTTCAAGCGCGTCCACGCGCGGAAGCACAGCGTCGGGCTCGATGCCGTTTCGGCGGAGGAAGTCCCGGTCATCCCTGTAGTGGGAGTCGGTGACCACCGTGACTGGCTCCAAGCCCTCGTTCTCCGCGAACGCGAGGACCTCTCGGTAGGCATCGAGGAAGTCCTCGTGGGGCCGGGTTACGAGGACCGCGGCATCTGCTGCTGCGCCGAGCCACCCACCGGAGAAGGCCGCGGTGCCAGCCGGACAGTCGAGGACCACGAGGTCACGAGGCTCGTCCACGATTCTGGGCAGCAGGACGCCCAATACGTTGGTGACTCGATGCTCGCAATTGCCGGCATCGAGCTCCGCGCGCGTGAAGCCTCCCGCGCGTAGAACGAGGAGACCGTCGTCCCCCTCGCGTGCATAGAAGTCGACCGCAGGGTCGGCCCGGGTCGGGAGAAAGAAGCCCTGATCAGCTGTGAGCGGTAGCGATTTGCTGACTTGTTCCGGTGTGAGCCCATTGCCGTTCACGACGCGGGCGCGAATGAGCCCGTCCGCTCGCCCCATATCCGGCATCGCCGCCGCGTCATCGGCAGATACCCCAAGCCGTCGAACGACAGCGCCATTCACGTCCGCATTGACGTACAGCGTTCGGCCTGAACCCAGCCCGGTCTCGGCACCTCGCAAGGCGGCGGCGCTCTGCCTCCCGAACGCCCCGCTACTAGACGTGCTCCCGTAGTCTTTCCGGAACCACCTTTGCCCAGGAATGCGACCCTCACTGTGCTTCTCCATGTTTGTTGTGGGACAGCTGTTGCACCAGCGCGTCAGCTAATTTCTGCGGCGCGGCGGGATCGAGTGAGAAGAAGAGAGCGGGTTCGATCAGCTCCAGCTCCATCAGGACTGCTGCTGTCGGAGCGCTCTGCGGACGCCGGACCACAAGGTCTACGCGGGCGTACAGCCAGGGTTCCTTCAAGTGCCGCAGGACGGCCTCCGCGGTCTCAAGCAGGGTCTTCGACGGATTGGCCCTTTCAACACGACCACCAAGACTCGGCTGGACCCGAAATTCGTTCGCGGTGGGTTTCTTGAGGGCCGCGTGGCTGAACTGCGCTCCGCTGCCGTCGTTGAAGAACACCAGCGACCACTCTCCCTGACGTATCTCCGGCAGGTACTGCTGGAGCAGCAGGTCGCGTTCCTCAAGCATGGAGGCGAACCGAATCTCCTGCTCGAGAGTGGGCGTAGAAGTGACAAGCTCCGTGCCGAAAGCCGACGCTGAGATAGAGGGCTTGAAGACCGCACCCCCGGTCCATGCGCTATTTCGCAGGAGAAACTCGAGGGAAGCTCCCGAGCCTCGCTGCAGGAAGAGCGTGGGAGGTGTAACGATCCCCCTGGCGCTCAGCTCACTCAGGTAGGTCGCCTTGTCCATGTTCCACAGGACCAGCTCCGCGGGATTGAGCAGACGAAGGCCGGCAGCTCTCAGCGAAGCGATCCAGTCGCGAAAACGTTGAGGGTCATGCTGGTAGCCCCAGGTGGAGCGGATAACCGCCGCGGAGTAGGGGACTAGGTCGACGGGGAAAGGGTCATCCCAGGCGACAGGGACCACCTGGAAGCCACGCGCACGGAGCGCGTCGGCCGCGATGCGGTCATCCTTTGTCAATCGCGGACCCGCTCCGACGAAACTGGTGAGGAAGGCGATGCGCTGTTGTCGTCCTGGGCTGTCGGAGTTGCCCTTCGTGGTGTAGTGGGGATGGGACGCCGCGGAATGTCCGCAGCAGTGGTCGTGCCCGGCTTGTGGACGGCGCCAGCTGCGGAGGGAGGTGAGGGCGAGCAGCCCGTATCCGCCGTAGGTCAACCAGTGACGCTCTTCATCCCCGAATTCTCCGAGCACGACTGCAAAGGCACCTATAGATGCGAAGGCCAGGATACCCGGCCGGCGGGTGCTCCGAGCTGCGTGAGCGAGGCTCAACCACGCGATGCCCACCGAGAAGAGAGTGAGCGGCCGGTGCCACGGCTCGAGCCAGGAGAAGCCGACACCCAGCAGGGACAGCGCCCCAGCCAGACCTCCAAGGCAGACTGGGCAGGTGGCGCATGCCAGCGCGGAGAGAAGGACCGACAGGGTAGAGGGGAGATTGGGCGCGCCGGGGAATGACCTGGATGTTTGGGTTGTCATGCAGTCCTCTGAGTCAGGGTGACGCCGGGGACCAGCCAGTCTGAAGGTGGCTCGTCGCTCGCGGCGGGTATGCTCTCGGCTGGAGCTTGTGGGGGACTCTTGCCGGGCAGCATCGACTTGAAGCCTTCGTACAGCTTGAAGCACCACCGAATGGCCGGGCCGGTGAAGTGCTGGATGGGATCGCCGCGGAGGCCCAGGAGCAGGCTGGGCCCGCCTTTGAGCCACCCCTTCAAGGACCGGGTCCAGAACGGCACTCCGATGCCAACGAAGCGCTCCCCGACGGTGAAGCTGAAGCCCAGTGGTGGCGCGAAATAGATGTGACGGCCACAGACCGGGTCATTGCCGATGGTCAGGAACAGCGGCCGAAATGAGGCGTCCACCTGCCGCTCATCCGGCTTGAGCGTATAGGTCACGCCTCCGAGCCCCATGTCCGCGCTCAGCTGGGCATAAGGGACCACCTTCCGCTTCCCGGTGAAGCGGTCCACTCGGGAGAGGCCGAGGCCTGCGCCAATGGCTACGCTGTGCCCCAGGAGCTTGCCGCGCAGCGGGGGCTTGCCGCTTTCCCGCTCGCGGAGGGGGTTGTCCGATCCGACGCTGTACATCACCGCGGCGACCAGTCCGAGCTCGCCCCGCCCTTTGACGCGGGGGAGGGCGCGGAGCTCATCTCGAACCGACGTCAGTGCTTCGTGCTGGTTCTGGAGCGTCTCCAGTTTAGCCAGCAGGTCCGAACGTCGCCCCAGGTCGGTGGCCGCAGGCGCCGAGCGAAGCGCTCGTGCCTGGCGTTCCACGGCTTTAAGCCGCAGTTCAGCCTCTTCGGGAGTGGTCGGAAGTGGCTCCCGCTGTCCTTCTCGCATGCCGCCCAGCAACTGAACGACGAAGTCCGGCGTCAGTCGGCCGAGCGGAGAGCCATCGCGATGCCGAAGCTGAAGGACATCGAAGCCCATCTTCTGAACGAGCCGCTCCAACTCCGTCACGTTGAGATCGAGGAGGCCGTCGAGGGCCTCCGGTACCTCTTCGAGAGTGACGCCGCTGCCGGTCTCCAGAAACCGGTCGATTCGCGCACGAAAGCCCCCACGGAGCAGCCGCTCCACGCGGTCTTCGCGATCCTGCTGAACGACCTCGCGCAGCCGGTAGGGCACGCGCTTGGAGGGAATCGTCCCCACCTCAGGCCCCGTGTGGGTGATGCTCGCGACGGAACAGGAGCCCGTGCCGGTGCTGGAGGTGGCGAGGGTCCCCGCCCGCGGCGGCGACAATCCCCTTGCCTGCCGCGATCAGCGCCGCATCCAGCAGCGCGTGGAAGGCGGCATGCCGCAGCCCAGCCCTCAAGATGTGGACGCGGTTTGACTCCGCGGCGCGCTTCTCGCTGCCATGGACATGGCTTCCCTCATCATGATGATGGTGGTGAGAATGGCCTTCATGCGGGTGGCTATGGCCGTGCCCGAACAGCTCAGGCTTCAAGGCCTCGAGAACGCCGCTGGTGAAGCCGAGAAGCGCCCCTCCAGCGACGTGGGCGAGGTCATCGCCGTTCACCCAGCGATTGAAGAGCTGGATGTCAGGAGCGAGGCGCCCCAGCAGCTGATGGAGACCGAGGAAAGCGACCCCCAATGCGACCGGGAAAGCAGCCGCGCGGAGCGCACGCAGCGCAGTCAGGGCTGCAGAGTCGCCTGCTTCTCGCGCACGGAAGGCGTGACGGGTGCCCTTGGCCGCGGGCAACACCGCATGGTGGAAAAGCTCGAAGGCGGGCATGAGGTGCGGCGCACCCGCCAAGACCGCGGCCTTGACCTTCACGGCGCCCTCCCAGAGGGGCCGGCTTCCTTGCGCGCAACCAGCACCGAGTTGACCACGTCATTGAGGGGATGCACCAACATCTGGGGCGCGAAGCCCTTCAGCTGCTCCGGCTGAACCTCCGGGTAGAGCAGCTTCCGCAACCTAAACGCCGACCGGGCGATGAGCAGGGCTCCCGGTTTGGCGTGCTCGGCCAAATGCCGGAAGATTGCTTCCTTGTCGCTCGGGTTCAGGCCCGCGAGGGCCGCCACGTAGAAGCCGTCGTAGCTGGCGAGCTCTTCGGGGGTGAGGCCGAAGATGTCGGTGTGGGCGAAGCGTATCTGGTCTTTGCCGAGTCCGAGGCGTCGAGTCAGCTCTCTGCCCTCGACGACTGCGTGTGGATCGATGTCCAGGTTGTCGACCTGGAAGCCATAGTCCCGGGAGAGCATCAGCGAGGTGAGCGGCAGTGAGCCCGAGCCGATGAAGAGGAGCTTCTTCGGAAGGTGGTTCTCTCCCGAGGCCATCTGGATGGCGCGGACCTCCATCTGGGTCAGGTCCCGGTAGTTCTGATGGTACGGAAACTCCCGGAGAGTGGCCTCCGCATCGGGGCTGCTGACGATGCGATGCTGCCAGTGGCGCTCGAGCAGCGCCTCGCCCCTCGCGCAGAGGTTTCGAAGGCGGGGGATAGCCTCCCGGATTGCAGGCTCCCGCAGAATCGCCTCGGCCGAGTCGTCGTCGACATCCGCGGTGAGCGCCACCAGGTCGGTGAAGAGCCGATTGACCTTCGGACCGGGAGCGAGCGAAGGGAGCGAGTCCAGCTGGTCGTGGATCCATCGCAGCCGATTGAGCCGCTCGCGGAGCGCCGGAGTGGGCAGAGGCAACGTCCAGAGCCCATCGGGAGGAGCGTGGAGCCTGTCACGGACCAGCGTGTGAAGCTCCGGCAGCTCGTCGGCAACCGAAGAGGCGGGAGCAAATGACGAAGCGCCGGAGCTTCCGACGAGGTTGGTGGTTCGCCCACCGCCAGGCTGCTTGGTGGGGGAAGGTAACGGAGGCATGCGGAGGCCGAGGCTCCTCCGCGCGGAATGCACGAGAGACATGTGAAACACCTTGCTTGGATGAGTGGGATAGCGGTCCGAGAGCGTCGAATCAGGGCGCACGGGAAGAACGGTCTTAGGGTTTGGCTCCGCCCATGCGCAGTCGCGCGCAAACCGCCCCTCGATTCCGGACGGTCCTTAGGCGAGCGCTACGGGCGACAGCCCTGAATCAAACCGGTGGAGAGCTCTTGGGCGAAGCAAGGAGTAAGGGGATGGGCGGGCCCTCAGCATGTTGCTGCAAGACGAGCCGCACCACCTCCTCGAACGACTGGAGCAGCCGGAGGTCGGCTCGGGTGAATCTGGGGGCGGTGCTGCTGGCCATCGGACATGAGCAGCGCTGGTGTGTCGAGCCATCGGTCCCTGTCTCGGCTCCGCTTCTGAGCGTTGTCTCCTCATCGGAGGATCGCTCCATCGACTTGGACCCCTCGGGAGGGAGGGCCTCTTCCTCGATGGTCTGGTGCTCCTCGCAGAAGCGGTGTCGATGGCCGCGGTGGTCCGTGCTGACAAGCGGAGCCGCCAGCCACAGCGGCACCAAAAGCGTGGCCACTAGGCGCTGGAGAGGATGACGCGAGAGCGACATAGGTCGACGCTAGGGAAGGACCGCTCGGGTCGGACACTCACCGTCGCCCTGGTAATCCCCCAGGGTGCGAGCCTGCGCCTCGAGGAAGTCGTACCCGGTAGTAACTGGGATGAGCGCACCGGTGATGGAGTAGCCCTTCGCCTGGGTGAAGAGCTGAGCAGCCGGGATCTGCCGGAGCTCATCCAGCGTGGTCTCTCCGTCGCGATTGAGGTCCGCATCGGCCACCCACTGCGCCAGACGGGTGGTGATCTCCTCTCCCTGGGTGATGTTGCTGAAGAACCAATGGTCGCCGTGAATGGTGGGCTTGATCTGCACAGTGCCACCACTCGGAACGCTGAACCCGGCCAGCCCGTCGGCGGAGGAACAATCGTCGAAGGACGTGCCAGCCTTCAGCCCCCAGGTGAAGGCGATGGTCGGGGCGGCGACGCAGTCTGCTGGAGCGCTGGGCCGGCACGATTGACCGTCCGGCTTGGTGAGCTGCCCCTGGATGTACAGGGAGAACTGTCCCTGCTTCATCAACGCGTAGTCGGCTTCAGAGAGACCTGCGCCCTGCAACGATGACGGAGGTGTGTTGGCCAGCTCGAAGCCTACTTTGTCCCAGCGAACCGCCTCCATCCCTGAGAAGTCGGCGATGACCAAACCTCCGGCGGGGGTGTTTTTGAGATCCACCACGTAGAGGGCGGGCTCGCGAATCTCGTCATCGGGCGCTTTGGACTGCGTTGCGTGAAAGTTTCCTACGGTTACAAGAAACTTTTCGTACCGCACCGTCCAACCGTCGTGGATGCTCTC
>JBGTHI010000871.1:0-4808 GCA_041746295.1 Myxococcaceae bacterium | reverse complement strand
CGGCGCGCTGGCTCTGGGCCACGCTCGCCCCCTCCCAGGGAGATCCCCATGCTTGACCGCGCAGCCTCCGTCGCGGCCCTCGTCGTTCTGGTGGGCTTCCTCGGCATCCTGGTCTGGAAGCTCCAGCGCCTGGACCTCACGCTGGTGGTGGGGCTCACGGTCGCGCTGGCCGCCTGGGACGCGCTCGGGCGGCGTTGAGAGAATGGTCGCCGGCTCGCGGAGCAAACGCTAGGTGTAGCGCCCCAAGGATCGGGTTGAGAGATCGGCCCCCGGCGAGGCGCTATGGGGATCCTAGGTGGTCCCCGCGTTCTTGGCGTTGAGGATGCGATAGACGCTGGCCCGACCGATCCCGAGCTGCTTGGCGATGCCGGTAGGCCCCACGCCCTCGGCCGCGAGGCGGCGGACATCGGCGCCCTTCGCGCGCGCGGTGGGGGCTCGGCCCTTGTAGCGTCCTTCGCTCTTAGCCTTGGCGATGCCCTCGCGCTGGCGTTCCAGCATGATCCCCCGTTCAAACTCGGCCACGGCCCCCAGGATCGTCAGGAGCATCCTGCCCGTGGGGGTTTCGATGCTGGCACCGAATCCCGAAAGGACGCGCAGGGTCGCCCCGGCCTTCTGCACCTCTTCCACAATGGCCAGAAGATGCACGACGGACCGGGCCAGCCGGTCAAGCTTCGTGACAACCAAGACGTCCTCGGGGTGCAGGTGATCGAGCACCTCGCGCAACTTAGCCCGCGCACGCACGTCCACCGACGACACTTGCTCCACAAGGATGCGGTCGCACCCGGCGGCTTTAAGGTCGCGGCGCTGGGCGTCGAGGCCAGCAGCTTGGTCGAATGTCGAGACGCGCGCATAACCGTAGATCATGACCAGCTCCTGTCTCAAAAGGTCTAAGACATTCTCCCATAGGTCGTCTCAGTAGTTAAAAACAATGTGTGTGAGACAACGGGGCAGAAGGCTGAGACGCCTCACGGGGGCAGGCCCGTGTGAGACGGAGAGCCGTGGTCAAGTTCCGCACCGGACTTCTGCACCGTGTAGGCGCTTGATCGGGCTCGGTGCGGGAGCCGGATGAAAACTCACGATTTGCGAGAAAGCCTGGATTGATTGTAGCGTTTTTTATTCACTCATTGCTCGGAATGATAAATCGAAGTCGGCAACACTCAAAAAGTTGTGCTTCATGTCTCGTTCTGCTTCCATGATAGCACCTACCAACATCTTGCCTGTAACGCAGCCTCGCTTTTCAAATGGGCCGTTCTGGCTTTGGCCTTTATAAATCTGGATAATCCAGAAACTCTTTTTTCCGAAGAATGATTTCCGTCCGAGCTTGTGGATTTCGAGCGCAGCCGATGAACCGTCACCGGCGAAGACATTCTCGAGTATTACAACAGAAACTCCTGTCTCTCTCTTGGAGACATCATACGAAGCAAACTTCCCATGGGATTGCCATTTATTCACTTCATTTGTTATGGCGGATAGGTCATAGTCGTTGATTGGAAGTCGCTGCATGATTTTTCTTGCAATATATTATTAGTTTACAATCTCTGCGACTTCCACCTAGCTTACTCGATCCCAGGCGCAACCATGGCTAGTGTAGCCCCCTCGTAGCCCATTGGCTCGCCGTCAGTGAGGGCCATATAGGAGCCAGCAGCCGAGTCCTCAGTCAACCATATGCGCATCCGCTGACCCATCTGTGTCTCATCAAACTCCAATGCACCTGGGCTGATGATGCTCTCGATTGCGCTTACTACTGAACTAGTGTCAATGTTCGGGTTGGCTACCACGCAAGACACCATCATTTGTCCATCCGACATGGATCGCGAAACCCCGAGCATATATGGCGCTCCTTCACCGGTCTGAACGAAGTAGCCCTTGAACTCGGCACTAGGGTCTTGTGGGGCCATCATGGCACGCATCTCGTCAGGGATTTCTTGGGCTTCTATTCCTTCCGCGATGCCAACAACCAGATCGAAATTCCCAGGGTTCTGTCCGCAGTTACCTATGAAAGCGCGGACGAAGGACTCGCCAGATACATCAGCACTAGTGCTCTCATCCTGCGCCATAGTTGCCGTCGCACTGATGACCGTGAACGGCAGGAACAAGGCGGACCGACCAACCATGAGGGCTCTCCACGGAAGCTGACTGCCCCAGCATGACAGCCTGATCGAGCGTAGCAAAGTCCACGGAACGGGAGCTGGCGCGGGAGGCGGGGTCAAGCCTTCCCGCAGCGGGGCGCAGCCCCGAGAGGACAAGGCTTGAGGCCGCCGGAGCGCCCCAAGCTGGTCGGCGTCCCCTGCCATGCCCCATGGCAGGGGACTGCCCAGTGGCGAGCCCCGAAGGTCGTCTGCTCCCGGACCCCCGAGGATGCTTGCCGAAGGTGAGTGCGCCCGGGCAGGCCAGGGTGCAGGGGGTGCAGGCACCTGCCCGGGGTGCAGAGCTGGCCCCGTACCGCCAGGGGCGGCCCTGGGGGATTGAAGGGGGCGGCACGCCCCCTCACCAGCCTCGGGGTCGGACGCGCAGCGTCCGGACGCGAGTATGCTGGCGAAGAGACAAGCGAAGGGCAAGTGGGAGCTGCGAGAATCGAGGACGAACGGTTCTGAACAGGTTCCGAGACCGGCTCTGGAACCGGTAAAGAACAACTCAAGCTTGGCGCTGAAACCCGTCAAGTTGGGTCGGTTCCAATGAGTGCAACAACGAGGATCACTCGCCGCTGAGCAGTTCCTTGCAATGCCAGGACGCTCACGAAGGCCGAGCGACGGGTTCGTCCGCCCTATCAGGCGAAGCTCTGCGCCACCTCGGCCATGGGCAGAAACAGCCGACGCCCGTCTGTCGTGAGCGCCCGGAAGTCGTACTTCGCGTAGAACTCGGCAGCTCGCCCGTCCTTGGCGTCCACGACGACGGCGAAGGTGGCGATCTCGCTCCGCAGCGCCCGGGCCAATGCGTCCATGAGGAGCATCTCCCCCAGTCCCTCGCCGCGGTGCCGCCCGTCCACCGCCAGCCGACCCATGAGCGTGGCCGGTACAGCCGGGTAGCGCGGCAGCCGCTTGGTCAGGGCCTCGGGAAGTTCGGCCAGCGCAATCGACGTCGCCGCTAGGGTATAGAAACCCAAGGGCTCCACGCCCCCGTCCTCCACCAGCACGAAGCACGCGGCTACGCGTCGGCGTGCGTCCTGCCCGGCCTGGGTCCTGAGATAGCGGTCGAGCGGCTCCACGCCGCTGGTAAAGGCACCGCGGGCGTGGTGCTCGCTCAGGGGCTCGATGCGCATGGGAGGGGCTCCAGGCTGGATCGAAGGCCTGGTTCTCAGCGTCCGAAGGTCTCGACGTAGCGCTGCGCCGCCGCCCGGAGCCGGTCCGTGGGCTCCCGCGGCGCCAGGATGCTCTCCGCGAAGGCGCGGCTCTCGGCCTCATTGAGGCGGATGGTCTCCACCGCATCGATGGTCCGCACCGCCGCCTCATGGGCGCTGGCGATCACGAATCGGTCAGGGTACGCCCTTGCAGCTCGGCCGCCCGTTGGATGAGCGCCTTCTGGTCGGCCGGGATGCGAGCCTCGAGCCGCTCGCTCCGGCTTGGCGCACCGCTGCTCTTTATCGAGTTCATGCCAGCCATCTCTCTATTCCTCGTTCGATAGTATGTACGGCTGCAAGTCGTACGGATCAAGAGAACTCATGGCGGTAGTTGCCTCAACGTCGGCCGAGGAAGCGGGCGAGGAAGCCACCTCGAACCTTCGGAACATCTTGGGGCATGGCCGAGGAGGTCTCTGCGGGCAAGGGCATAGGCACGCCTCGTTGCTCTTGAGCGGCTGTGAGGGCCAGCACACGTTCCTCGGCTCGATCTAGACGCCGACGAAGGTCTGCGACGGTCTCCTGGCTCGTCTCGCGTTCCTGATCGCGCAACTCCCGCTCGCGGGCCAGTTGGTCCTCAGCCATCTGCAGCTTGAGCCGTATGAGAGCCATCTCGGCTTCGGGGCGTCCGCTGGCCGTTCTGTCCTGTTCGCGACCGGTTCCCAGCTTGGTCTCTTCCGTTCTCTTGGGGAACACCCGGAAGAGTTCTGAGGCATCGATCCGGAAGCTCCCACTCGGCAACCTCTCCCCTGACACGCGTCCCGTACTGAGCGCTTTGCTCAGGGTACTCTTGCTAACCCCCGCTTCCTTGGCAGCCTGTGACAACGTGAATTCCATCGCATTATCCTAGTGTTCGCCACCGTTGTTCGCACCGTTCGTGAGCGGTTTCGAACCACGGTTCCATCATGTTCGCGAACACTGTCTTGAAGCAAGCATCCTTCGACCGACAGCCTATAGCGAAGCTGCGTCTGGGCTGTCGGCGGGAAGGACACCCCGGCTCACCGGGAACAGGGATCGAGCGCGAGGCCCGCCACCTGGGGCGCTCACCCGCTTCCCTGCATGGTCGTGGCTCTCTTCTAAGCTCTCAGTTCGATTTCTCCCTGCCTGGCGGACTCGCGCTCCTGCTAGGAGCGAGCCTCGTCGCCGCGCTCTTGGTCCTGGGTGCCTCGAACGGCTCGGGCTCGCGCCTCCACGGCCTGCCCCAGCTCGCCCAGCACCCGCGCTAGCCGGTCATCGTCGACCTCGGCCAGCGGCAGCTCGCAGAGGGGCAGGGTGGCCTTGTGCTCCCTGAGCCAGGCGGCCCGGTCCTCGCGCTCCTGCGCCACGTCGTCAGGCAGGGGCGGGGACGAGGACAGCCAGTGCCCCAGGAGCTGCGCGGCCTTGGCGGGCAGGCTCAGCCGGTAGGCGTTGCTCACCTGGCGCACCCGCGGCCCCGGCGCGTCCTCCAGCACCTCCACCTTCTCGTGCCGCCTGA
>JBGTHI010000870.1:0-1717 GCA_041746295.1 Myxococcaceae bacterium | reverse complement strand
CACGGTCACGGCAATCGGCACGGAAAGGTGGAGGCGGGAGATCCCCACGGTGACGACTGTCAGGACCATGAGTGCGACGAAGACAGTGATGTAGACCCTGACGTGTCTGTCGATGTCAGCTGCGTGGTCGCTCGTCATGGCTGCGTGGTCGCTTGTCATGGACGGCCTCCTACAGAAGATACAGCGTCGGGAAGAGGAAGATCCAGACCAGATCCACGAAATGCCAGAAGAGGCCTGAGTGCTCGACCCGGTTGGTGAACCACTCCGGGTTCGTCTTCCAGAGCTTCGAGCCGGGGCCCAACAAATAGGCGTTCACCGCCATCCCGCCAAACACGTGGAGCATGTGCAGGCCGGTCAGGGTGAAGTAGATGGCGAGGAAGTTGTTGGTGCTGGGAAAGAGTCCGTCGTGGAACTTGTGGCTGTATTCGAAGTACTTGACCACGAGGAAGACGCACCCGAGCAGGATCGTCGCCGCCATGTAGATCCGGAAGGTCCCGAACTGGCGCCGCATCAGCGAGGCCCAGGACATGACCATCGTGACCGAGGACACAATCAGGACGACCGTGTTGAACGTGGCGAGCGGGACGTTCAGGATCGTGTCCCCGCGTGGCCAACTCGCGGCGCCCGTGCGGATCAGGATGTAGCTCGCAAAAAGGGCGCCAAACAGCATGACCTCGGAGGCCAGGAAGAGCCAGATACCAATCTTGCCGTTGGTCAGCCCGGTGTCGCGCCGGGCCTCGACGGTGTAGGGAATGTCCATGGCGGATCAGGCCTCGTGCTGCGGCGAGAAATCCCAGGCCGCGCCGGGAACGCTGTACTCGTAAGGCCCGCGGTATGCCTGCGGGGCCGTGGCGAAGTTACCGTGCGGCGGCGGCGACGGCGAAGCCCACTCGATCGTCGTGGCCTCCCATACGTTGTCGTCGGCCTTCTGCCCGTTCCGGATGCTCCAGAAGAAATTGAAGATGAACGGCAGCTGGAACAGCGCCATCGTCCACGCGCCCCACGAGGAGTAGACGTTGAAATGCATGGTCGGCTGCGCAAAGTCGTAGGCCTGTCCGGCGTCGAACAGGCGTCGCGAGACGCCGGCCAGCCCAATGAAGAACATCGGCATGAAGACGATGTTCATGCAGATCATCGAGCCCCAGAAGTGGATCTTGCCGAGCGTCTCATTCATCCTCCGCCCGGTTGCCTTTGGATACCAGTAGTAGATCCCAGCGAAGAGGGCGAAGATCGTGCCCGGAGCGACGACGTAGTTGAAGTGCCCGATGACGTAGTACTTGTCGTGCAGCGGGATGTCCGCGATGTTGAAGGCGAGCGGAAGCCCGGTGAGGCCGCCGATGCCGAACATCGGGAGAAAGCCGAGCGCGAAGAGCATCGGCGTGTTGAAGCGGATCGATCCGCCCCACAGCGAGACCACCAGGGCCGTGAGGATGACGACCGACGGGATCGAGATGATCATGGTCGTCGTCTGGAAGAATGCCGCCATCGCGGTCCCCATCCCGGTCATGAACATGTGGTGCGCCCACACGATGAACGACATGAAGCCGAGGAAAATCAGCGAGTAGACCATCGCGCGGTAGCCCCACAGCGGCTTCCGGGTGTTGTTCGCGATGATCTCCGCCACGATGCCCATCGCCGGCAGGATCAGAACGTAGACTTCCGGGTGCGCCAGGAACCAGAACAGGTGCTGCCAGAGCACCGTGTTGCCGCCGCCGGC
>JBGTHI010000869.1:0-1716 GCA_041746295.1 Myxococcaceae bacterium | reverse complement strand
GGTGGTCAGGTGGTCGCCAGAGGTGGTTGGTTGCGGTTCTGAGAACCGGTCGGCCGACTGGTCGGAGACCTCGAACGGGAACACGCGGTGCAACTCGGCCGGGTCGATGGCGTAGCGGCCCCGGTCGTCCTTGGGCGCGGTCATGCGCCCGGAACGGATGGCGTCGAGCAGGGTGGACTTGGCGTGGCCGCAGGTCTGCGCGGCCTTGTTCAGCGTCAGCGCCACGGGTGGTTTCCTGGATGGTCGGGATCGGTCGGTGGGTGGTCGGTTCCGGTTCTGAGAACCGGTAGCCGACCGGTCGGCGGCCAGGCTAGCCGGTGGACCCCGAACCTTCCTCCTCGCGACCGCCCTGCATCACCACGAGGAGCGGCCCTGCGTTGTCGCGCGCAGCCTTGCGGGCGGCGGGGCTGGGGATGTGGGTGGCGATGTGGGGGTTCATGAAGTAGCGGACCCGCCGCCCGTCCTGCTGGCGCTGGACGGCGTTGATCGAAGCCAACTCGGTCATGATCGAGGACAGGGTCCGAGGCTCGGTCCCGACCCGCTCGGCCAACTCGGAGCGGGACAGCAGGACCTCGCCGGTGTCGGTGCGGATGACCCTGAACAGCTGGGCCCAGAGCTTCACGGCGACCTGGGGGCGCTTGGAGTTCTCCAGCAGCCAGTCGACCACAGCGGCGTTCTGGTCGGTCGAGATCATGGCGAACATCCAATCGTTGCTGCCGGCCTTCATCGCACCGGCAGCTTGCGCGATCGCTTCCAGCGTCTCGCCGGTGATACCAGCCCGGCGGGCCAGCTCCACGAGTTGCTCTGCCTCAGATGCCCGCTGGCGGGCCCGACGGGCTGCCAGGCTCTCCACCCCCTCCGGGAGTTCCCTGCGGCCCTCTGCGCGCCTCTGAGGGGCCTTCTGGGGCTTCTGGGGGCCCTTGCCCTGCTCGGGACCTCCTGCGGCCTCCCTGGGCCCCTCTGCGGGCTTCTCCGAGCCTGCCAGCGTCGCCTGCGCCTGCTCGATGGCGGCGTGGAAGGCGAGCTGGTCGGCGACGCTTGCGAGCTTCTTCATGCTGCCCTCGATAGGTCACACCCCGTGTGACTCACCAGTCACACGGGGTGTGACCTATCGCAAGCCCTTTTCGCCACCCATAAGCGGTTGTTCGCGCATTGAAAAACCGGCATCTCGCGCGAGCGCGCGCGCGTACGAGACTTCTTTCTAAGAATCTTCCCCCCTTACCCCCCTACGCTCCTAGCCCCTTGAGAGTGCCCGCAGAGGCCTACCAGGTGCCCCAGAACGGCGGGGTTCGGCGCGGGAGGCCCGGTCAAGGCTTCCCGCAGGACGCCCTTGGCGGCCGAGGACAAGCCTTGAGGGGGCAGGACGCGCCTCAGGCTTGGAGCTGGCCCCTGCGAGGCTCCTGGGCATCGCAGGGGACTGCCCAGCGGCGAGCGCCCTTCCCTTCGACCGCAGCTCGAGCGCCGAGGTCGAAGGGCTGAGAATGGAGAGCTTGCGGCGGCGGGCCGCCCCCAACCTGACGTGGAGGATAGATGGATGGCGGGAAATAGAGTTGTTAACTTTCCATCCTCTCAGCCCCGAGGGAGCCCCTGGCAGGACCCCGGAGAGCGACATGGGCAACGAGCGCCGGCCCGCCGAACAGGAGTGAGAAGGGCGCACTTATGTGTTGCCGTTGGCAACACGTGCGGCCTCCCGGGGGTGGCGCTGCGCTGGCCCCC
>JBGTHI010000868.1:0-2794 GCA_041746295.1 Myxococcaceae bacterium | reverse complement strand
CCTGGGGTGCCGCAGTGGGGTGAGCGGCGGGGCTTAATGGCGCCGGCGGCGGTGCCGAAGAAGTAGAGGGAGCTAGCGCGGCGTGAGCCGCCTCAGTGGGTGCTGCCGCTGGCTTGGAGGCGGCGGCCAAAGGGGGCGCGGCGGTGCTACCGAGCGCGACGATCAGAAGAAGCTCAACCACGGGCCGCCTCCGGCTTGGGGGTAAGCGCGCGCTTGAGCAACACCATGCTCTCGGTGAGCGCGGTGTACTCCTCCGGCTTCTGCTTCAGAAAGCCGTTGAGCCCGTCCAGGCACTTGAGCGCCCTGTCCAGCTTGGGGTTGGACCCGGCTACGTACGCTCCTACCTCGATCAGATCGGCCGACTCCCTGTAGAGCGACAGCATCTCTCGGGCGGCGTTGGCCAGCTCCCGGTGGCCGGGGTCGACGATATCGGTCATCACGCGGCTCACGCTCCCCAACATGTCGATCGCGGGGAAGTGGCCCGCGCCGGCCATCTTGCGAGAGAGGATGATGTGGCCGTCGAGCGCGGCGCGGGCCGCATCGACCACGGGATCGGTGAGGTCGTCTCCCTCCGCGAGGAGGGTGTAGAGGGCAGTGATGCTTCCCTTCCCTTCGTCCGTGCCGGCGCGCTCGAGCAGCCGCGGCATGGCCGCGAAGACCGAAGGCGGGTAGCCCTTGGAGGTGGGCGGCTCACCGGCAGCCAGGCCGATCTCGCGCTGAGCCATCGCCACACGTGAAAGGGAATCCATCAGCAACATCACCCTCTTGCCCTTGCGCCGGAAGCCCTCGGCGACCGCGGTGGCGGCCATCGCCGCGCGGACCCGGACCAGCGGGGACTCATCCGCAGTCGCGACAATCACCACCGAGCGAGCCAATCCCTGTGGGCCGAGGTCGCGCTCCACAAACTCACGGACCTCGCGACCACGTTCGCCGATAAGCCCCACGACGATAACCTCGGCCTTGGCGTGTCGGGCGATCATTCCCAGCAGCACCGACTTACCCACGCCCGGTCCGGCCATCACTCCCACCCGCTGGCCCTCGCCCAGGGTGAGACAGGCATCAATGGAGCGAACCCCCAGCGTCAAAGGCGTGGTGATCCGGCGGCGGCTCATTGACGCGGGTGGCGCCGCGGACAGTGGGGCCCGGTCGCGAAGAATCAGACTTGGCCCACCATCGATCGGTCTGCCGGTGGCGTCGATGACCCGGCCCAGAAGACTCTCACCGAAAGCGATGTCCGCTCCGCCCGGCTTGGCCACCACGGGACAGCCCTCGCAGATACCCTGCATCTCGCCCAGGGGAACCAGGAGCGCGGTGCCGCCGGTAAAGCCCACCACCTCGGCTCCTACACGTCTGCCTTGACCTTCGAGCAGGATCTCACAGGCGGTTCCCAAGGCCACCCCCGGCATCGCCGCCTCCACGATCAGACCGGACGCACGAATCACGCGCCCTTGCAGGCGAACCGGGTCGGCACTTCCCAGCGCATCCTTGATCCTATCGAGGTCCAACAAGCTCACGCGGTTCTCCGTCCATTGCCAGCCTGCCCGCCCGGCCCCACAGCCTCCGACACCGCCGACTGCAGCTCATCCAACCGCGTCGTCAGCCTTCCATCGACCGAACCGAACTCGCCTTCGACTATGCAATCTCCGGTGCAGAGGCTTCCGTCAGATTCCAAGCGGACGCTGGCCATCGACAGCGCATCCGGACGCTCCTCCAAGGCCTCACGTATGCGCACCTCATCGGCCGGAGCGAGGCGCACCCTCACCTCGCGAGCCTCACCCGCCTTCCGCAGGGCGGAGCGGATCAGCGCAAAGAGCGGCTCCGGGCTGCTGCTCACTTCCATCTCCAGAATCCGGCGAGCGACCTGGAAGCCGATCTCCAGCGCGTCGGACCGCGCCTGCTCCGCCAGACGTTCCGACGTGAGCCGGAGCGCCTCGATCGAGCTTGCGAGCAGCGCGATCGCCGCCTCCGGTGTGGGGGCCGGAGAGGGCGGCGGCTCCTGGACCGACGGCAAGAACGTGGGACGAGGCTCCGGGTCGTTGCGGGCACCGGTTCGGCCGAATGCCGCGGGAACCACCTTGCGGCGAAGGATCGTCTCCTCGAGGAAGCGGGGCATTCTGACGGGTTGTTGAGCCATGGAGACCTGTCGCTAGAGCATCTTGTCGGTGGGTCGAACGATGGTGAGCTTGCCCTTTTCGGACAGCTCCATCGCTACTTTTGCGATACCGGCCTGGGCCTCTTCGACAGCCGCCATCTTCATGGGACCCATCGCCGCCATGTCGTCGTTCAGCATCTCCGCCGCGCGCGAGGACATGTTCCGCAAGAACTTGTCCTTTACCTCCGAGGCTGCGCCCTTCAGCGCTATTGAAAGCTGATTGAGCTCGATGTCCTTGATCAGCGCTTGGATGTCCCGATCGGAGATCAGCCCCAGGTCAGCGAAGGTGAAGAGCTTGGCCCGGAGCTCCTCGGCCAGCGCGGCGTCGTCCTTCTCGATCGAGCTGAGGACCTCCTTCTGGGCCTCCACCGGCGTGCGGCGAAGAATCTCCAGTGCAGCGCCCTTCCCGTCCATCTTGCGCATCCCCTCTGCCACCACCGCTTGGAGCTCGTGGGTCAGGGCGTGGCGAACCTCGCGCAGAACCTCCGGCGCCACCGAATCGACGGTGGCCATCCGCCGCACGATCTGCGGCCTCATCGCTTCGGGCATGAATTCCATGACCGCGGCCGCCTTCTCGGGCGAGAGCGCGCTCAAGACCAGTGCGACGGTCTGCGGCTGCTCGCGGGAGAGGACCATCCCCAG
>JBGTHI010000867.1:0-13034 GCA_041746295.1 Myxococcaceae bacterium | reverse complement strand
CCTTCGCCACCGAGGCGGTGGACGCAGGCACGGTGCAGGCCGCATCCGAGAAGAAGGCGCCGGCCACGCCGCTGCTGGTCAGTGTCCCCACCACGTCGTACGGGGCGGGCGCGGGCGCTCCGGCCGACGTGGTGACCAGGGAGATCCCGATCGGCAGGCAGCTTCCGGCGCTCGGCGCCGTAGGAGATACGGGGGCGATCGTCCAGCGGCCCGCCAGCGGCGCGGTGTCTGCACGGAAATCGTCGAAGGTCAGGCGGCCTACAAACCTCCGGTCGTAGGACCAGGGCTCTCCGAACGCGAGATTGACCGCGCCGGGATTGCTCAGATTGAGCGTGAGTTGCACCTTCTGCACGCCATCGATGGAGCCGCGCAAGGAGGCGGCGGTGGTGCCAATTCCCTGGATCTCGAACTCCACCAGATACCAGGTGTCGACCGTCAGGGAGAAGGGCGCCTCGTTCCGCAGATACCCGGCGTTGGCGTCGGTCCCCGCCACCTCGAAGGTTCCCGAGCCCGGGTTGAAGGCCAGGTCCAG
This sequence comes from Myxococcaceae bacterium, assembly GCA_041746295.1. Lineage (GTDB taxonomy): Bacteria > Myxococcota > Myxococcia > Myxococcales > Myxococcaceae > JBGTHI01. The sequence goes on along the minus strand of JBGTHI010000867.1, from coordinate 12,502 downwards.
GAGGGCCGGCTGGCCGGCGCCGTTGTTGTAGAGCTGGGCCACGATCGCGCGCCCTAGCGAGTTGCTGGAAGTCGCGCGAAACCAGAAACGGCCGTAGACCGTGGTGACGGAGGCCGCGAGAGGGATCGCCACCTCGCCCTCGAAGCCGACGCCCGTGGTGCTGTCCAAATCGTCAAAGACCATTCCGTAAGAGCCCCGGCGAGCCGCGGAGGGATCTGCCTTCAAGCTGCAGCCGGCGCTGATGCAGGTGCTGGAGAGCGTAGCGCTGTTCCACTTGCCCAACGCTCCGGAATCGAAGTCGTCGGTGATGATCGGCGCCGCCGAGGCCGAGACCGATGCAAGCAGCCAGACGGTGAGCCAGATCGGAACGCGCACCGGCCCATCAAACCACGGGCGCCGGAACCGGGCGAGTGCCCTCCATTCGAGAGGTCGAGGGAAGGGCGAGCACGCCGTCCGTAGGCCGACAGACTGTTGCCGCAGTACTCATGCTGTGAAATATTCGGGCTAGTGCCGCCGGACCTTCTTGGCCCGGGCTGCGGCCGCTGCCTGGCGGCGCTGCTCCTCTTTGGTCAGGGCAGCCAGGCTCTTGTCCAGGGTGTCGACCCGGGTCGCGCAGCCCTTTGCCACGAGTGAAGGGGAGGCGGTGGCGCCGTCCAGCAGGAAGGAGGTCTTGGCGAGCAGCGGCGTGGCGGCAAGCATCTCCCGGGCGTCGGCGCTGCAGGACCAGAACTTGCCGCGGACCTCGTCCAGCATCTCGTGCTGGCGCTTGCGATCCTTCTGCGAGCGTGCCTGCTTCCACAAAGCCAGTCCCTCCTGGCGCGTCTTGCCGGGCCCCTTGATGAAGGCGAGGGTCTTCTCGGCGACCTCCAGCCGGGGTGCCTCCTTTTGCAGCGTCTGACGAACTCCGTCGGCCTGCTTGCTATAGCCCGCGTGTTGCGCCTCCAGGGGCTGTCCCTCTTTCAGTTGGTCCCGAACCTGCTCCGTGGCGTCGCGGACCCGATCCAGGATCTCCTCGTCGAGTTGCTTGGAGCCCAACCCCTTGAGCGACTCCTTCCAACGCGCGAGCGGCTGTTCCAGCGAGAGCTGCTGCTCGGCTACCTTGGAGTCGAGCTCTCGCCGTCTCACCTCGGCCCAGGTGCTGGCGAGCTGCCCCTCGAAATTCTTGTAGCGCTCGCGAATGCTCTCGCGTTCCGGGTAGTAGGCAACGTCCGGTTCAGCGAGCGCTTCCTTCGCACTGCGAAGAGAGCCTTCGGCCCTGGCCGGATCCAGGGCCCGCAACGCACCCTCAGCCTCATCCAGGTGCCGCTCGGCCTGGACCGATGACTGCTCCGCGCGATTGAGCCTCGCTTTGAGCGTGGTGGATCGCTGGCAGCCGGGCACCGTCAGGAGCGCAACGATGCACAGCGAGCTCGCGAGCAGCGATCCCGGAATCAGGTGGCAACACATGGTGCGAGCCTATCCCTCCTGGGCCCGCTCGTCGCAGATTTAGACCTTTTGGAGGGAGCCTCCTCCATGCCCCTCGTCCAACCGCCTCGCTTCTGCTACGCCTCCCGGATGGCCCCGAATGAGAGAGCTCCTTCCGTAGATCGGCATTCCACGGACAGTAGTCTCCGCACGGAACGGCGAAAAACGGACGATGAGCTCGCGAAGGGCCGGTCCGACGTCGGAGAGGACGCCGACACCGTGGTTCGGCGAGCACGGGTCCTCGCCGATGAGACCTTGAGATCCGCGAGGGTGAAGGCTGAGGTCAACCTGAAACGTGGGGGGGCATCCGACGACGTCCTCTCCGCCACCCGGAGGGAGCAGGCGATTGCGGATGCCTCTCTGGCGTCGGAACGGGTCGTCTTGAGCCAGGAGCTGGACAAGGAACGTGAGCAACAGCGCCGCGCACTGGCGTCCCTCCTCCTTCAGGAGCGCCACGAAACGGACAAGCATCTGCTTATCGAACGCGCCCGCTCCGATCAGTCATTGCTCAACCGGGACGATTTTCTGGGAATGGTGAGTCACGACCTTCGGAACATTCTCGGAGGTATTGCGATGAGGGCAGCCCAGCTCATCAAAATAGCATCGAAGGACGAGGCAGGACGAGAGACGCTTGAGCTCGCGAAGGGCATTGAACGGGCGTCCGGAAGAATGGGTCGTCTCACTCTCGACTTGATAGATGTGACAAGCATCGAGTCGGGGCGATTGGCCGTAAGGCCCGTGGAACAGGATGCTCGCAGGGTGATCGAGGAGTCGATGGAGGCGTTCGGGTCGGTTGCCTCGGCACGGGGAGTGTCGCTCCGACCGGAGCTCTCCGACGGCCCGTTGTTGGCGCGGTTCGACTTCGAGCGCGTCCTCCAGGTCGTGGAAAACCTGATCAGCAATGCCATCAAGTTCGCGCCGGCGAAGGGGCAGATCCAGCTTCGTGCGGAGCAAGTGGGGAAGGAGGTTCGCTTCTCCGTTTCGGACAGCGGGACCGGTATCCCTCCCGAGAAGAGAGAAGCGATCTTCGAGAGGTTCTGGCAGGTGACCCCCAACGATCAGAGGGGTCTGGGTCTGGGCCTGTTCATCTCAAGGTGCCTCGTGGAGGCTCACGGGGGCAGGATCTGGGTCGAAAGCTCGAGTGGGAAGGGGAACACCTTCGCCTTTACCCTGCCAGGCGCGTCACCGACGCCCAGTAGGTGATATCCACGGAGGATGGGTACATCGGTCGTTCAGTTGCTCCTGGCCGTCGGCATCATCCTCTCGACCTCGTGGCTCCTGGGAACGGTCTTCCGCCGGCTTCACCAGCCGGCGGTGATCGGTGAAGTCTTTGCCGGTATTCTCCTGGGGCCGTCGCTCTTCGGCAGGATTGCCCCGGAGCTGATAAACGGGATCTTCTCGCCACAGCTGCTGAGCGGTCTCGCCGCGATCGCCAACCTGGGGCTCATCTTCTACATGTTCCTGGTGGGGCTGGAGCTGGACCTCCGATCCGTCTCCAAGCGGGTGCACGCGGCGGTGGGAATCTCTCATGCGAGCATTCTGCTACCGGCGCTCTTGGGGGGTGGGCTGGCCTTCGCGCTCTATCCGCGTTTCGCCCCGCCGGGGGTGCGCTTCCTCCCCTTTGGTCTCTTTCTCGCGCTGGCGATGTCGATCACCGCCTTCCCGGTGCTGGCCCGGCTGCTGAAAGAGCTGCAGATGACGCAGAGCCCGCTCGGCTCTCTGGCCCTGGCCTGCGCAGCGGTGGATGACGTGACCGCATGGTGTCTGCTGGCGATCGTGGTCGCGGTCTCCGGCACCGCGGGGATGGGGCTGTTGATGACGGTGCTGGGCTCCGCGACCTTCATTGCTGCGATGCTGCTGGTGGCTCGGCCGCTCCTGGCGCGCTGGCTGGAATCGCCCAATGCTCAAGATCCGGAAGGGGTCACCCGCCTGGGACCGCTCGCCGTCCTGGTGGCGGTAGCCGCGATGGTCACCGAGCGAATCGGGATTCACGCGCTGTTCGGTGCCTTCCTGGTGGGCGTCTGCGTTCCGCGCAACGCAAAGCTGATCAAGATGATCGAAGAGAGGCTGTCAGGCTTGCTCCACGCGGTCCTGCTGCCGATCTTCTTTGCCCTCAGCGGGCTGCGAACGCAGGTGGGGCTGGTCAACGGATCAGAGCAATGGCTGATCCTGGGGGCGGTGATCGTGCTGGCCTGCGCGGGCAAGATGGGCGGAACGGTGGTCGCTGGGCGGCTGTCGGGAATGTCCTTCCGGGACGCAGCGGCGGTGGGCGTGCTGATGAACACGCGAGGGCTGATGGAGCTGATCGTCCTCAACGTAGGACTGGATCTGGGGATCCTGACCCCAATGCTCTTCACCCTCTTCGTCTTGATGGCGCTGGCAACGACTGTGATGGCGGCGCCACTGTTCCGTTGGATCGCCCGCTCCAATCCGGCGATGGTGAAGATGGGCGCCGTCCTGGAGACCGGGGAGCTCTAGCGAAGGCTGTGCGACCACGCTGCGATCCGTCGATCGGATCACTAGGATTGTTCTTTCGAAAGGTGGGAGCGATGGGGATCGATTGGAAGAGCCACTGGGATCGAAGCGAGACAGAGAAGCTGGCGGATATGGCTTCGATGGTGATGGTCATTGCCGCTTCGGAGACCTTGCTGAGGGAGAGCCCTTCGGTTCGCGAGGCAGGAACCTTCAAGAGCCCCAATGACCCCTGGGAACTGTGATGGTCCAATGATCAATAGCATTGACCGATATTAAACTCTTATGCCGAGAGGTTTTGTGCCCCTCGCTGTTCAGTTTCGGAAATCGATTGAACGTAGAGTGAACCCTCCTTTATCTGCGCGCCGACAAAGGGGGGTCACACATGAAACGGAAACGATGGTTGCGGACGTGGGTTTGCGCGTTGGTTGGGTCTGTCCTCGCGGTGGGCTGTGGAGAGGCGGGTGATGGGTCTGTCAGCGAGGGAGAGGTCGGGCGCTCTGACCTGCTCGAAAGCAGCTCGGACTTCGAGGGGGCGGACGACGCGCTCCACTTGGGTTTCGAGCCCCTCTCGGTGGCGCGCGGACTGGAGCTGTTCACCCGGGAGAAGTTCCGTGGAAACGGGCGGACCTGCGCGACCTGCCACGCCGGGATCAGCGGAACCCTGAACCCGGAACAGATCCAGCGCGCGTTCCAACAGCAGCCGAATGGTCCCATCTTCCGTTCCATCGACAGCGATGACGGGGTTGGGAGCACGTTCACCCGACTGCTGAAAGATGCGACGGTCCTGGTCAATATTCCGCTGCCTCCCAACGTGTCGATCGCCGGCTCCAGCGCGAGGCAGGTGGTGCTCGCGCGCGGTATCCCGTCGAGCATGAACACGCCGGCGCTCGACCCGGTGTTGATGTTAGATGGCCGGCAACCGAATCTGCCGCAGCAGGCGCTCTCGGCGGTGTTTGCTCACGCCGAACCGGGCCGGACCCCGACCCCGCGGGAGCTGTCGGACATCGCGACCTTTGAGCGGAAGGCGCTGTTCAACCGTCCGGCGCTGGCGAGGTTCGCGGCGGGAGGACCCGCGCCGCAGCTTCCCCCGGGCCGGAACGATTCGGAGCGGCGGGGCCGGTTCTTCATGACCGACGATGCGGTGACCGGCTTCCGCTGCACCCACTGCCACACCGGTCCCATGCTCAATGAGACTTCACCCGGCTTTCAGACGATCACCGGTGTCCCGGCCGGTAGCCGCTTCTTCAACATCGCCGTCTCGGAGTTCAACCGGCTGGGCCGGCCGGTGCTGGAGTACGAGTTCAGCAACCCCGGTGGGAGCTCGGTCAAGATCGCCTCGTCCGATCCCGGGCGCGCGCTGATTACCGGCAATCCGGCCGACATCGGCGCCTTCAAGATTCTATCGGTCTGGGGCGCCAAGGAGACGGCGCCGTACTTCCACGACAACTCGGCCAAGACGTTCGAAGAGATGATGGAGCACTACGACCAGCTCGGGAACTTGATCGGGCCGGCGTTCGACCTGAGCGAGCAGGATAAGAAGGACATCATCGCGTACATCAAGCGGCTCTAGCTCCCTCCGCCGTGTGAGCCGGTGACGCGGCCGCCGAACGCATCGGCGTGCCGCTTCGTCGCCTTGACAACCCCAAACCGTCGCCGCGCCCTCCACCTTGCGGCCGGTCTGTCGGTTGCCCGCCAGGTGTTCGTTCAATCGCTCTATATTTTGTGCGGCGAACGGTCTGCCTCACGAGCAGGACCCGGATCGCTCACATTTGAAATGAACGTGACGAGCTGCCTGCAGCCCGGAGGCGACTTACATTATTCCTCGCCATTCCCTCGGATCCGTCATCGTCTTCACACGTGGTCGCGAAAGCCGCAAGGTGCGTAATGGACGTCCCACCCCGGTGGGTATCGTTCCTGCTGTTGGTCGGCGCTCTTATCGGGAGTGGCTGCTCGTGTAAGAGAGAGAGTCCATATCCACTGAACCCACGAGTGGTGACCGACGAAGAACCAGTGAGGATGGGGCACATCGACGGCGGCAACTATGGCACCGGCGACAAGGAGGTTGCTTGTGTGGATCAGTGGCTCACGGAGCGACGTCTCGATCCCTTTGGCGGGGCCAAAGGAACCATGTACGCAGGCGGTACCCCGCTTTTCGATGAGCGCACCGGGGAACGAAGAGAACGGCTCGAGTACGTCTACAACCGTCAGCCCGATGCTCAGAAGGCCTGTCGTACAGGCGGTGTGAGATGAGAACGACCGCCAGATCAGGAGCGTCCACGAGCTCCGCACTGAATCAAGGAGGAATACAATGGGATTCTTAGACCACTTGTTTCGAGAGAAGTCGAATGCAGCTCGGACGCAACCTGGAATGGTGCCGGGCGCCCAACCCGCTGACGAGCAGGCACTGGCTCGCTACCGGTATCTACTTCGCACAGCTCCGCCCGACGCCGTAGAGCGGGCCCACGCCGAGGCCTTCGCGCAGTTGACGCCTGAGCAGCGGGCCCAGGTCCTAAAGGAACTGAGCCAGGAGCTGCCTCCGGGGGAGCGTGCCACTGCACCGATCCATGCAGACCCCCAGACGCTAGCGCGAATGGCGACACGGGCGGAGCTGCGCCAGCCCGGAACGCTCGAACGTGCTCTGGGGGGACGAAGCACGGGTATGGGAGGGATGTTTGCCGGCACTCTCCTAAGCAGCCTTGCGGGCACGTTCATCGGTACGGCCATCGCCCACCAGTTCCTCGGAAGCTTCCAAGGCAGCCCCGAAGCGACCTCGGCAGACGCCGACTCCGCTCATGCCGAAGCCTCCCACGACGGTGCGGATTCGGACATGGACGATGGTGGGGACGATCTCGGGGGCGACTTCGGGGACGTGTAGAGGATCACGACGCTCTCGTCGACCCGTGGTACATCGGACACGTTGGAGGCCCGAATGAACAACACCATGGTAACCGCGAACGGCTTGGAGCCGAAGGGTGGTTTTGTCCAGAGCCGAAACCTTGTGAGCAATGCCATTCACTACAGTCCGACCGAAACACCCATCCAAATCACAACGCGAAGCGACGACGGAGCAGTTGTGGTTAGCATTCACAACCAGGGGGCTCCAATCCCGGTCGAACTGCAAAGGAACATCTTCGAGCCGTTCAAACGTGGCCGGGTGACTCGAGCCAGCAGGAGCTTGGGACTGGGGCTGTACATTGTAGAGCGAATCGTCTCTGCCCACGGAGGAGCGGTCGAATGCCGCTCAACGGCCTCCGAGGGTACGACGTTTTTCCTGACCCTCCCGCGCCAAGCCCGACAGGCCGAAGCAGCGCCCACCACGTCGCTCAGCAACACCAAGGAGCTGGAGCCGCCAAGCGGCGGGAACTAGAAAGAAAAACCGGAGCGGTCCTGTAAGCCGGGTTCTGTTCTCACCCTTTCGGATGAGTGGCGAACATTCGTCTAGGGTCTTGGTTACCCAAGACCTCAACAGCGAGCAACCCGGGAGCGTCGGACGGGCCGCCCGTGTCCCCGAAGGGACGCTCCCCTATTGGCTCTTGCTTCAGGTGGGGTTTGCCCTGCCAACCGGGTCACCCCGGCCGCGGTGCGCTCTTACCGCACCGTTTCACCCGTACCGGCTCCCGAAGGAACCGGCGGTTTATTTTCTGTGGCACTTTCCTGCGGATTACCCCGACTGGCCGTTAGCCAGCACCCTGCCCTGTGAAGCCCGGACTTTCCTCCCGTTGTCATGGGGACCAACCAGCGTTCACCCGAACCGCTCCGGCAAACGGGCCTATAACACGGGTTAGAGGGCCTGCACGATCCGGATCTCGATCTTGGTCGGGTTGTCCTGGGTCGCCGTCTTCAGCTTCTCGCAGAGCGAGCCGTGAAAAGTCACCACCGGTGCCGAGGTCGCGATCCCGTCATCCGGATCCGGATCGCCCACCGCGTAGGTCCAGGTGTCGGCGCCCGACGGAATCGCTTCGCCGTCGATGATCACCGAAAGGAAGTCCGGGCTGGAGGGCTCCACCTCCAGCACCGTGCGGCAGGTTGACTTCCCCACTCGAACCGCGATGTCCCCCAGGGCCTTGGCCAGCTCATCCTTGTTCGCGGCCTGGAAGAAGGTGGTGGCGAAGCCTCCCGCCTCGGCCATTGCCTGCAGCGTCGCCGGTCCCTGCCCGCTGGCCAGCTCCGAGCCGAAGCCGATCACGATGGTCTGGATCCCCTTTCCATCGCGCAAGCTCCGGATCGCATCGACGGTCCCCTGGCGGTCCTCGTTGGCGTTCGGTGCGCCGGGCGCGCAGTTCGGAAGACCGTCGGTGAGCAGCAGGATGAAGTTCTGCCGGGTCTGCTCGTTGGCCAGCGTGGGATAGTTGGCCAGCATCTCCACCGACAGCCGCGTAGGGGTGCCGTTCTTGGCCACGAAGCTCTGCAACAAGATATTGATCTCGCCTGCATGCGACGAGAGCTCCGCGTCGTCGTCGCGTGTGCTGGGCGCCAGCAGGGGGACATCGATGTCCGCCACAGTCGGCACCCCACAGACGGTGTCGCGGGGGTAGTGCACCAAGCCCATTCGCGCCACCGAGCCGAAACGGGTGAGGAAGTCGCCCATCGCACCTTTCATATCGGTCATTCGGGTGGCGCAGGTGGCCGGGCAGGGGCGGCTGGCGGAGTCGGGCTCGCAGACCTGGCCGTTCACTTGGCAGGCCGGAGCGCCCGAGTCGATTAGCGCGTTCATCGAGCCGGAGGTGTCCACCACCAACATTAAATTTGGCTTGAGGATCTCGGTGAAGACCTCCGAAGGCTGTGTGGTCTGCGCCACCGCCAACGGCTCCACCGTCTCGAAGTCATAGGTCTGGCAGCCCAGCCCCAGGCTTGACAACCCCACCGCCAGCATCAGCCACTGCGCGCACGCTATCCGCATCGTTCTCTCTCCGGTGTCACCAGGGAGTTTACACCGGGCGATACATTCTTTTCGTATTAGGCGTCCGCTGGAAGAAGGGCGCGCGAACGACCCCAGCCGTTGCACGGCTTTGACGGTGGCTCCTATGTAGGCCTGGACTGCGGCCGCCGCATCTTGACTACCGCTTGAGGAGCTTGAAGGCGTGGGTCCACTGGTTGTGCAGGAGCCCCGGGATACACCAGAGGATGCAGAGCGGTTCGATCGCGCGCGCGGCCGCCGCGGTACCCATGTCCTCCGTTTCCCAACCGAAGCGGGCGAGGATCGCACTGACCTCGGCCTTGGCTCCAGCGTCGTTGCCGCAGATGAACATCGAGGGCTGCCCGCCCGCAAACTGTGGATTTTCCATCCGCGCCGCGCCGACCGAAGAGAAGGCCTTCACGAAATGAGCGCCGGGCGCCTTTTCTTGAAGCCGCTCCATCAAGGACTCGTTTGGGCCGGTGAAGAAGGAGAGCACCCCATTCTGCGGTGGAGTGGTCCCGATAGGATTGGTGGTGTCTATCACCGTCTTACCCGACAGCGCCTTTTCACCGCAGAGGGCGACCGCTTCTTCAGCTCCGATGCCCTTGACCGCCAGCACCACCAGCTCGCCGAAAGTCGCGGTCTGCTCGAAGTTGCCGGTCGTTGCGCTCACGCCCGCCGCGGCCTTCCAGCTCTCCAGCTTCTTGGGGTCGCGCGCGCCGCGCATCACCGCGTAGCCGAGCTTAAGGAAGCCGTCTGCGAGTACCTGCCCCACCTGACCCGAGCCGATCACACCGATCTTTTTCATCGGCTCTACTTAGGCCCGCGCCGAAGCCAACGCCAGCTCAGGGCGCCTGGATTCGGCCCGGGGCGCTGAAGCTCCCGCGCTCAGTGTGGCAGCTGTTGCAGTTGCCGGTGGAGACGGTCCGCTTCATCACCCGCTCCTTGCCCCCCACCACAACCTTGGCGCGGATTGGAAAGCTGAGCTGGACGTTGCTGCTGAAGAGGAAGAAGTTGCCGGCGGCATTGGGCCGGGCTTCAAAGGCGCGGCCCAATGAGTCCTCCACCACCACGGTGGCCGGCTCCTCCACTCCATCGAGGCCGTTGCAGTCATCCGGCTCGTGGAGCGTAGGGTAGACGGTTCCGGCCAGAACAAAGTCCGGGCCGTCCTCTTTGCGGTGGCAGCTGATGCAAGCCTCGCCCGGATTCATCACCGGGCTGCCGCTGGGATCGTTGGGCCAGTAGCTCTCGCTGGTGCAGACGGTAGCAATCGGCTCTTTCGGCTCCGTGCGCGCCTCAACCAGCGGCTCCTGCTCAGAGGCGGATCCCGAGCCGTCAAAGACCGCGTCGCAACCGATGACCACTGCAACCGCGCAGAGTGACATGAAGATCGCGAAGGGGAGGAAGCGCATGCCGAGGCGGGCGCTGCAAAACCACAACCAGCTCCGATGTGGGCGAAACGGCCGTGTTTACCGGAATTGACCCAGGGCCGGAGAGTGGAGCGTCCATGCTCCAGTTGGTCGAAGGATGCGCCATTGCTCGCCTTGGTATGGTGCGTTCCGTGCCGTCGAGACCCGCCTCATCGGGATTGATGATCCTTCGCTTAGGGTTGCTGATCGCCGGCGTGGCCAGCTTGTGTTTCGGCGCCGCGCTCTTCTACCTATGGTCCGAGCAGCGCGAGCAGTACTACGACAGTCGGGCAGGGGCAGAGACCAACCGGGAGTTTGTGGGAGCGGTGTTGCTCTGCGTGCCCGAAGACGCCTCGGAGGTGCGGGTCGCCTCCAGCGGGATCACCCGCGCGAGCTGGATTGGCTACCAGGTAGGCCAGACCCGCCGGCTGGGTGCGAACGCCCGTGTGCTGACCGAAGCGGAGGCGGGGACCCTCAACGTCCAGGGTCCGCTCCTCACCGGTTGGTGGGATTCCCACCTTTCCAAGCGTCGCAGCAGCGCCGCCGACCTCACGCTTGCCGGCTACTCGCTCTTTGCCTGCGAGCAATACTTCGGCGCGGTCTCGCCCGATGGGCGCCGGGTCTATCTGTGGGCGGACTGAACAGCTCGCTCTGAACGATTGTGTGATGCCTGGAGGTACCCATGGTTCCATGCAGAAAGGTTCCGAGCGTCGAGCCGGCACAATATCGGCGAAGACAGCAGGCTCGCTCCGGTTGCTACTGGAACCCATCTTCGAAGCCGACTTCTCGCTGCATTCGTACGGAGCGCGGACCGGTCGATCAGCTCACCAAGCCGTGGATGAAGTACGTGCCCGCCTCGCGGTGGTTTTCGCGCCTTTCGCGGCTGGTTCGTGGGCGCTGGGGCGGCGACAGAGCCGCAGGAGGTCAGCTCCAGGGAACCACGCCGGGCAACGCGGCGGCTTGCTTCACCCAGGTCGCCATCTGCACCTCGTCGAGCTCGCCTTCGTGGATGTCGAAGTAGCGCGTGCCCTCGCTCTTGCCGGGGCCGGGCGGGACCGGTCGCAGCGACGTGCCCTTGGCCTTCGGTTTCGCATTGCCTGGCATGCGCGCGGGACCCACCGGTGCCTTCATAATGATGGCGGCTCCACGTAGAGGTTCATGATCTCGAGTCTCATTAGGGTCCTCCAGAGTTGGGCTTGTCCATGCAGGTCCTCCTCGAGCAGCGAGCTCAAACTCTCGATCAGGTTTCAACAGCCCGTTAAAACGGCTTTAACACAAACCTGCCGTAGGCAATAAACGCGCATATGGCAGCCACGACAAACCAATAAATCATCGGGCTGTAATTCGCGTCACCGGAATGAATATGCAACCCGACAAAGAGCAGCATTTCTGCGGCTATGCAGGCCGCCGCAATAGGGGCCAGGATAGCCAGGGGCTTGTTGAATGCCTGGAGGATCAGGCACAGGCTGCAAAGCAGCTCAAAGACGCTCATTGCCAGCCAAACTCCGTGCGGAATCGCTTTCAAGGAAGGCACGGTTTGCTCGGAACTGGAAAACTTCCACACCGCGCCCATGACGGTATGCAGGGCGAGAAGGATCTGAAGAACCCATAAGAGAATGTTCATGGTTTACCTCGAGTGTGGTGTGCCTTGCCATTCCATGGACGATGCGACCAGTCCGGTGATCACCCAGTAGGCCAGGAGCCTCGACCGGCTCATTGGATCCTCGCGAGCAGGTCGACAAGCTTCCCGCCCATCATCTTCCAGCCGTAGCGCGCGCCGGCGAAGTTCTGCTTCTGGTCCGGCTTGAAGCCCGACTGCACGAGGGACAGGCGCGTGCCCGACGCCGTGGGCGTGAGCGTGAACGTCACGACGGTGTCGAGGCTAATGACGTCCCACGTATAGCTGAGCTTCCTGTGCGCTTCGATCTCGGCGAACCGGCAATTCACCATGCCGTCCCAACCGGGCTGTGGCTGCGCCTTGAACGTGAACGCGGCCCCCGGCTCGAGCTTGAGATCGACGACGGGCAGGAGCCACTCCGCGAGCAGTACGGGGTTGGTGAGCGCGCGCCAAACCTTCTCCGGCGAATGATGCAAATCGAATTCGAACGAAATGGATTCAGTTTGCGATCGTGCGGTCTTGTCGGTGGGACTCATTGGTCCATTTTCTCCAGCAGTTGTTCAAGGCGATCGACGTGCTCCGTCCAGAAGGCGCGGTAGTGCGCAATCCAATCGATGAGCGGCTTCATGCCGCGCGGCT
>JBGTHI010000866.1:0-1989 GCA_041746295.1 Myxococcaceae bacterium | reverse complement strand
GTCCGAGGTGGCCACGGTCGGGCAATTGTCCTGTTTATCTGGAGCACCGTCGCCGTCGGTATCCTGATACACGGGACAGGCGTCGCCGGCCCCATCGCCGTCCGCGTCTGCCTGATCGGGATTCTGAACGCTGCCGCAGTTGTCCAGAGCATCAGGAATGTAGTCGCCGTCGGAATCGAGCTCGATCAACGAGCGGTCGTTGGACGCGTTGCCCTCGTTGGCGGTCAGTGGTTGCTCGACAACCGGAGCCGCCTCCGCGACCGGGGCGGGCTCCCCGGGGGCGGTCTCTGACTGGACAGGCTCCTCCGCCGGAACGGTCTCCGCGGCGACCTCGTCCTGCTTGCCGCCGTTCTTGTCCTTGGGCCGCGCATCGACAACCGGGACGATCGCAACCGCCACGGCAATCAACAGGGCGAGAACGCCCAGGAGCGCTTGCGTCGCGGCTCCTCGCGGCACTGGTTACTCCCTCCCAGCAGTCGCGGCGGCACGGCCATCCTGGCTCGCACCGCGCCAGGTTCACCGGCCTGACGCTCCGCCTCGACGCTCGGTTCCTCCGGGCGCGGGTTCCGCTAGCATAACGGTGTACGAACAGCGTTGTCTATGCCTTTTTGTCACAAGTCGGGATTTCCCGCGGGCATGAGGCTGATGAGTCGAAACGTGAATCAACCCGCACAGGGAATCCTCACCCTGTTTCACCTCCTGGCCGACTTGAAGCAGACGCCGCGCACGGGATGGCTCGATCGCGGCATCGCGCCGCTACAGGTCGAATCCGTCGCCGACCACTCATTGGCCGTTGCGCTGCTGGCTTGGGTCTGCGCGATGGAGCGGCAGTCCGAGGGAACGGCCCTGGACCCCACTCGCGTGGCGCTGCTGGCCCTGGTCCACGACCTCGCGGAGGCCGTGACCGGCGATGGCGCCCCCTATGATGCCGATGCTATCCCGGGGGATCACGATCCAGAAGCGCGGCGGGCATTTCTGCAACGCCGCCATATCCGTGGCGAAGCGAACGCGGCCGCCAAGCAGGACAACGAGGCCACGGCCATGCGCGGACTGCTGGAATCCCTTCCGCGCTCCTCTGGAGAAGCGTTGGACGGCATCTGGCAGGAACTTCGGCTCGGCGCGAGTCCGGAGGCGCGGTTCGTCAAGCAGATCGACCGTCTGGAAACGTTCCTGCAATCGCGCCGCTATCTGGAGGAATGGCCAGACGCGCCGATGGATTCGTTTCGGCGCGAGGTGATGGAAACCATCGACGACCCATTGCTCGTGGCGATTCGCGACGCGGCGCTTGCCAGCCTGCAAGCCCCGGCAATCGAACCATGATCAGACCGGGCATACGTGTCTTTCCAAACCCGAAGGCCAGCGATCTCGGCTCCGCGTGATGATGGGCCTTGAAACGAGATTCCTCCTCCGTCGGAATGGCGCCGGTTTGGAGGATCGAGCTAATCGGTCAGCATTCCATTCTCGTCAAACCCGATCGGGCGCGGATCGCCAGTGACCTCGACGCGGCCCGAATCGAGCAACTCCGGCAAAAGATGCTCCGACGCCCAGAAGGTCTCGACATGCTTGGTGTCCGGGATGCGGGCGATATGCGCCGTCGCCTGGTCGGTCTTGACACAGCAGGCCAGCGCCACATGGAGCGCCTGGCGGTCAGTATCGACCGTCAGCGGAATGCGGGCTCCCTGTGGCGCTTTGGCCGTAATGGTGTTCATGTAGGTGGCTACGGGATCCATGCGCTCGACGACACGGCGCAAGACGATATCGGCCATGCCGATGCCGGTGGCGTTGCCCTCGGTATCGTCGGTGAGATCGCGAAAGATCAGGCGCTGGATGCGCGGCGTGACCGGCTCCTCGGTCGGGGGCAGGACCCCGGCCACGTCGCGATTGATGACATTCGGGTCAGCGCCGTCTCCGGAGATATCCTTGCCGATGCGGTCGACAATCAGTACGTCGATTCGCTCGCCAGGGAGCCGTCCCATCCGCTCCCGGGCG
>JBGTHI010000865.1:0-6087 GCA_041746295.1 Myxococcaceae bacterium | reverse complement strand
GCTGTGATGAGCTGGGTCGAGATCTTTTGCACGGAGCCGAGGTTGTGCCGCAACCGACTCATGTCTTGCGCCCAATGCGCCACGTAGCTGAAGGAGTATCCGCTCGTATCCATCCCGAAGGAATGCATCCCCATAAAGGCCGCGACCTCGGCGACAGTTTCCAGATCCCGCTTATCCCCGCCGCGGTGGTCTCCGGCCCAATGGGCGGCCTCATGCATCAGCGTCTTGGTCGTCAGGATATCGCCGTAGGGGAGGTCGATCGTGAGGGCGATGGTCTCGAGGTCTGGTGCGTACATGCCCCGACTGGTGCCGAGCGGCAGGCGGGCCAGGGTCAGTCCCTCCCCGATCAGATAGCTGGCGAGCCGGCGGTCAATGTCTTTGGCGCCATCCGTGACTCCCAGCCGCTCAACGATCGTCGGTTCCTGTGGGAGCGGCTTTCCCTCCGTCTGGGAGACATCAAAGGTATTGCCGACGCCAAATCCGCTGAGCGTCTTCCGGGTCTCCTCCTCCCCCGTCTCGGGGTTCTCCCGAGTCGTGACGCGAAACATCGGATAGAAGATCTTGATGCCGTTACGGGCTTCATCCGGAGCAACCGTCCGGCCCAGCGATTGCCAGCGGTCGCGTGAGGCACACCGCGTCGCCTCGGGAAACTGCGTCATGATCAGCAGTTGATTGTTGACCGAGTAGTGATGGAAGCGGGCGGCGAAGCGGAAAAACCCCTCCGGATCAGACAGGAGCTTTCCTACCCCCTGCTCGATCAGCGCCGCGGCTTGGCGTTGGGACTCGGTCTTGGGAGCAAAGACGAGAAACTCGCCCGGAAATACAGAACCGCTCGCAGGAGCGGTCGTGGCGGCTTCAGTAAGCGGGTGGCTATGCGATTGTCGTTCCATACGGAGACAGCGGCATCGTACAGGAAATCGCATGCTTATGTCAATAGACAGATCGCCTCTTCGGGGGTGTCAGTGGAGCTGGGCCCATCACCGGTTCATAGTTCCAATCAACCACCGGCCGCACGACCTGCGCCGGCGTCATCAACTCCTCGGCATAGGCGTCTTTGAGGGCTTGCAGCTGCGCGGCCGTGGTACGAAATGGGGGCACGGTGAGCGTGCGGAAGCGGTGGTGCGCGGTGCGGGTCTGCACGTAGACATGCCGGGGTGGCAGGCTCTTCAGCACGTCTTTCAGTTTCTGGTAGGCCTCGGGGACCGGCACAAAGCCAGCGATGGTGCGTTCGTCGTCCCCCCGGCCCACAGTCGCCTCTTTGGTGGCCTCCGGGTCGAACTCCGCGAGGTCCTGGGCGATGATGCGAGCGTCGATCCGTCCCAGGCCAAAGGCGAGCAACTGCGCGTTTTGTAGCGCGTTCAAGAGCCGAGTGGAGGCCTGCGAGAGGGTCTGGTGCATATACCAGACGCTGAGCCCGTATTTGCGCGTGCGGGAGAGCATGGCAGCCAGGGTCGTTTCCGATTGCCCGGTGTACATCGGGGCCTCGTCGAGGATGAGGTGATACGGCGCCCGGCTCGCTCCCGGGGCACCCCGCGCGTAGGCTGCTTTCTCAAACCCGTGCGTGATGAACGCCCCGAGAAAGCCCCACTCGTCATCCGATAAGCCATTGAGATTGACGATCAGCGAGGTCTGCGTGTCCATCAGCGCGCGGAAGTTGAGGGCGGTCTCCGGCTGGCCCAGGGACAACCGCATGACATCGGTGTCGATGAAGAGGTCGCAGCGGTTGACCGTTGACTCTTTCATCCGCTCTTCCTCCCGCTTCCAGTTGTCAAAGGAATCCCGGAAGAAGCGGTGCACCCAGACGTCAGGACAGGCCGCCAGGAGGGCCTCTCGCAGCGGCTTGTTCGTCAACAGCGGTGTGGCGTAGGTGAGCGGCAGGGCGTTGTGAATCAGCAGCTTGATCGTGTTGGTGAAGAGGCGCTTGAAGGTCGGGGCGTTGCCGCCGGCGAGGTTGGGCCAGACCCGCTCCGCGACCTCGCCCAGGTTCTTGGCGACCTGGTCGACCGGATAAGGCTGGTTCAGGACGTTGAAGGGCAGAAACCGGTCGCGGCGGGAGAAGTCGATATAGGCCAGCCGCGGATGGGGCTGATGGCCCGGGAAGTGGCCGCGGTCGGCAAAGAGGCGCAAGACATCGTCAGCCAGCTCGGCGTGGGGATCCACCAGACAAAACGGGATGCCTTGCTCAAAGAGCTGGAGCGCGTAGCTCGCGATCGCTTTGGACTTCCCCTGCCCGGTCAGCCCGAGCACGTGTTTGTGGAAGGCGACGTCCGCGGCTTCAAAGATCGTTTTTCCCAGTCCGAGAAACCCGTGGAACGGGCCATGGGTCCCGAGAACGAGCCGCGGCCAGGTGACCATGTCACGCCCCTCCCCCCTCGATCAGTGGAGAGCGCTGATCATCACCTGGACGAACCCAGTGCTGGCCCATGATGTAGTCAGAGGCGCTCATCTCGCTGCCGATGCGATCGGTGAACCAGAAGTTCTCGGCCCACGCGCTGCGCCGGGTCACGGCAAGGTGCTCCGTTGTCCAATCGATGAGGGCGGCTAAGCCGTATTCCCGTCTGGGGTTGGGCGGCGCCACGATCATAAAATCGAGCCGTTCATCACCGAGGGTCTCGGCATAGGCCACCATGCCGGCGATCTTTTTTTGCCACTTCTGACGTCCTTCGGTCCCCCGATCGCATTCAAGCCAGAACCGATACGCATAGCCGAATGCTTCCAGCAACACGTCGCCATCGGCGGCGATGTAATACCGCTGGTGCGCTACCACCGGCTCGCCGTCCTGGCGGTGCCGGGTAATCACGTCGGCCTCAACGCCGATCTCAGCGCGCTGCAGATACAAATCGTGGGTGTGCGCGCGAAGTTGGACGCCATCCGTTTCCAACGCAAACCGCTCAAGGGCGATCAGCGCATCGTTCACGTCCAGCACATGACGCAGAAAGAGCTCTTGTCGCTCGGGCGTGTGTTTCACCCGTGGGAGCGTCTGGACGCCGCGATTGGCAAGCCAGGTGCGCCCCGGACCCAGAAGCGACCACACGCCAAACTTCGTTCCCGAGGTCTTGTCAGGCAGGGAATCTTTATAGGTGTAGCCCAGCTCTCGGGTCAGACGAGTCAGCGCCGCAGCGACCTTCTTCGTGGAGTTGGGACGAAAGCCGATAACGCGCCTCGCCTGCTCTCGCTCCAGATACGTGTACCGGGCAAGGGCGTAGAGCACCTTCTCTTCAACCAGAATCGGGAGCTCAGCAAGGTGTTTGGGTCGGCCACGTTTGGGGACCATTTGCGTGGGATTGGGCATACGATGCCTTCATCATAACGAACAGGTTCTATTATGTCAACTTTGAACCCGCTTCCGGGCTGGCGGCCTGGTCACAGACGGAACGGACGGCTCGGCGGATGACCGGGTGTTCGCCCCTCGCCCGGACGCTCTCCGCTCTGCTCCACCCTCCCCTTCCCCGACGACGAGTGGTTGGGTGCGGGCATCGATTTCTGCCAGAACCTCGGCAATGGGCCGTCCGGAACGCTGCGCTAAGAGCTGACGGGCTCTGGGAACCAGCTCCTCATCGACAAACCCGTCATGTGTGGAGATGCTGAAAAGTTCAGGACGCCGCCCGATGTGCCCTTCCCGTTCTGAGACGGCGCCCCAGAACCACCCTTCAGGCAGACTCAGGTAACGCCTTTGGGCCGCCTCACGCACCTGCTCTTGAATGGAGAGATAGGTTTCCCGCACTTGCGGCTCGTGCATGTAATCTCCCCGTCGCGGTGGGAGTTCTTCCCAGGCCTTCAGGGCATTCTTGACATAGGGATCAAACCGTTTGGCCCAGACCTCCGCTCCCCCTTCCAGATCAGAGGTACTTGAGAAGAGTTGTGTTCCCATTGCCAGGAGGACTTTGGACATCCGCGGGGAGAGCTGGTTGAGCTCTTGGTGGGAAACCGCCAACCAGACGCGGTGAGACCGGGCACGCCGTGAGACGAGCTCCTCAAAGTCGCCGGCGATCAGATCCTGCTGGTCCCGATCCCCCTTCAGAAAATGCGTCAGCTCGTCAACCACGATGCCGAGACTGGGGTGGCGCCGGCCGGAGCCCCGTTTCTTGATGTAGCTGAAGAGGGAGCGGAACCACCACACGAGGCCAAAGGCCAGGAGTTCGTCGTTATCGGCAAGACCACGGAAGTCAACCAGGACCAACGTGCCGTTCTCGGCGACATCATGCCAGTCGATTCCAGGCTCGGACGCACAGTAGGTGGCTCGAGCGGCGTCGTTGAGGGTGAGCTGGCGAATCTTGTTCAAATAGGAATCAGTCTGATTGTGCCACTCTCGGGTCTTCGGTCCTGGAAGATTGGAAAGCCACACCGCGGCTTCGCGGAGCTGATATCGATCGCTCACCGCGTGTTCCATCTGCGCGCGATACCGCCCAGGAGCGCTCAGAAGCGCTTCAGCTTCACTCATCCGCCAGCCAAGCGCGGAGAGCATCATGCCAGTGAACGTGCCGGTGGTGAGAACCGCATTGAGACCCATGATCGGGGCTGAACCCAGTGCCGGATCGGTTCGCTTCCACACCTCAATGGGCCGATTGGCAACCTGATCGAGTTGATCAAATTGTCCCTTGTGGTAGACGGGAAGCGGGCACACATACCCCAACTCCCCGCCGACATCAACATAGATGATTCGCTCGCCGGCGGCCTTTCGCGCCTCTGGTGAGCGCTTCACCAACACATCAAGCGCGTTGTCGATGGTGTCGCCAACCGGGTCAAGCACCACACAGGCCTTCCCCCGGTCAAAGTCTCCTATGATCAGGCGGCGTCCTAAGAGGCGAGATTTTCTTGTTCCAGGGGCGCCAACCAAATGCAGCCCCATGAACCGGCCGGCATCAGGGAGCTTGAGCCGCATCATGGAACAGCTCCGTGTAGTCCTGTTCGGGATCTGGAGTGGGACTCATCACCGCGGTAGTCTGACTCACCACCTGATCGGGCAGCGGCGGATCAGTCGCGGAATACCGCTCATGCCAGTACTCAAAGCACCGCTCATAGGCGCTATGCAGAGCGATTTTCTGCTGGTCCTCTTTCAACCGCCACAGGTCAAAGAAGTACTTGTGCTGCAGGAGGAGGGCGACGGAAAAGAGTTCCCCCCGCGACTGAGCGCGAGCGAGTTTGGCGTCAAACCACTCAGTGAGGCGCACCTCCGGGCCTGCCGGCTTAACGGGCTGGAGGAGCACTGGATCGGTTCCCTCAAAGATCGCCCGTGTTGCCGCGTCCATTGCTACCTCCCGCGCAACTTGTCCATGAGGCTTCGCTCAGGAACTTTCGTGTCATACGGTCTGGTCACCTGTTCGACCATCCGCCTGCTGGCGCCGTCCACCGTGGCACGGACGTGCCGGCCGGTCTCGGCAATTTGTCGGCGCGTGAAGTCGTCAAGCGGTTCTCGCACCATTGGATCATCTGTAGTCGCCCGGAACCGTCTGACCATCGACTCAGTACCCATCGTGTACTGCTCGTGTCCGAAATCGGCCAGTCCAACCATCGCCTCTTGTGCATGTTGCCCGGTCTCCTGATGCCCCTGGATCGCCGCCTGGCGCATCCGGTGATCAAGATCAAGATCCCGGAGCTTTCGCTCGAGCCGCTTGTCACTTGACGTCGCCGGACTGTCCGCTGTCCGAATGACGAGATCGTGGTCCATCACACACCTCCCGGATAACGCAAAAGGGCCAGGCGACCCGCTCGGCCGCGTGACCCTTCCCCACTGGGTAGGGCACATATAGTCGTCAGGCACCAATCCGTCAATGATATTGACATAACTATGCGACAAGGTGTATGATGCAGACGTTTCTATGCGCGAACTACCACCGAGATCCGTTGAGACGACTGAATCCTGGATACCGGGAGACGTCCAATCCGTTTTGGCTTCTGAACCCTACGAAGCCGAGGATGACTTCTATGGGGTCGGCGAGGGCCACTGGTTTGGCCCAACATTTGAGTCCCGCATCGCCTTTTACCCCGATCACAAGACCGTTGAATACGAAGATCCCAACTACTACCTGGTCATCAAGAAACCGTCCCGCATTCTTGTGATTGAAGATGCGGTCTGTGTGGGGACTC
>JBGTHI010000864.1:0-2232 GCA_041746295.1 Myxococcaceae bacterium | reverse complement strand
GCGCGGGCGGGACGGTTCCGAGGCCCGGGGCGAAGAAATCTAGTTGCGGAGGCAAAGGAGGTGGCCGGCCCCGGGCCGCCCGGCGCGGGCGGAAGCACGCTCGAGCGCCTGGTCTCGACGAGGATGCCCATCGTCCGGCGCTATCCACCGGGAAGGGGAATCAGTTGGCGAACTGGATCGCACACGAAGTCGCTGACCGCGTCGCAACCCGCGAAGAGCTATTACGGCGGCGGGTGATCCGGACGAGCCGTGGACCAACGCATCGCGACAGGTACAAGCTCGCGACTAGATCATCTAAGATCCCGACGATACGACATGAAACATGGAGGCGGCGGGAATCGAAGACGGTGCTTTCAGAGCAACAAACCTAGCCAGGTCCCATACTTAGCTGATTTTGCTCGAGAAGCCCGTCGGTCCGATGTCCTTTTCGTTCCCCATGGTGCCGCCTGATTCCAGCTCGTTCCGGACGGTGACAGGCACATGAACAGGCACATGGTTGAGGAAACGCGCACAAGCTTCCTCACTTTGATTTGGGATGCTCCCGCCAATAGCCTCGTTGGCAACCGAGGCGAGCCATGACGTTGAGGATCACTCGCGAGTCGATCATCTGCGGCGTTTCGGCAATGAAACTCCGAGAGGTCTTCCTCCGTTTGGACACTCATTCTCTATTCGGGGAAGGGTATCTCGGCACTCGGCTTAGTCTATCCCCGCCGGAAGAAAATTCTCTTCTCTCTGCGCTACTGGCGGGAGGCTACATCACTGAGCGTGAGGCTCAGAACGAGGCCGACCGGCGATGGAGCCTCACGCCCAAGGGCATCGAAGTTCGAAACGCTACTGCTCTTAGACCCATACCTCGCCAGAAAGCGTTCCAGGTGCTGGAAGGGGTGTTGGTTCGGGCCCGGCGCCTTCACGAAGAGTCCTACTGGCTGTGGGAGGTAGAAGAACTCGTGGTTTTCGGAAGCTACCTCGATCCTGAGAGAGAGCTTTTGGGCGACATCGACATTGGATATCGACTCACTCCGAAGGAGGCGCTCAAAGAAAGGCACCATGAACTCGAGGAAGAACGTCGCAAAGTCTTAGAAGGGCAACCCCGGTACCGCTCTTATCTCGATTGGCTGTGCTCTCCCGAGATTGAAGTGCGGCGGATGCTTCTTCAGGGTACCTCTGGCCGGCGCAACCCCTACCTTGCTCATCACGCCCTTGAGGAGGTTCAACGCATGGGGTGCCCATTCAGGCTCCTCTATGCCAAACCTACTCAAGCTTGATTTGGGAGTTCGGGAAGACAAGCAGCAGGCAGATTCTCGGCGCTATGTACGACTTCGCCGTTGCGATCGAGTACGGACCTCTCGGTTGCCCGACGGTTGAAGCTGGAAGCGGGTTCACTTTGACTGCTCAGCCTTCGCCTGCTATCGACTCGGCCCTACGATGGGTGGGTCTGCTTTCAAATCCTTGGGCGTGGTGGTCGCGCTGGTCCTTTGGTCGGCCGCGCCGGTCGTCCAGGCTCTCCATGGATCTCACTCCCATCGGTACTGCGCGGAACACCAGGCAATTGAGGAAGCCAGCGCGGAAGGTACTTCCAACGTTCGGGGAGAGGGAGCGCACCTCGACCTATCGAAGAGCGAGGTAGCGGAAGTCGGAGTGAGCGCCTCGGCCGTCGACCTGCTGGGCGGCGAGCATCAGATCTGCCCGGTTTGCAGCACTTCCCGCGCCGGCGGCTGCCCCATTCGCTCTTCGCTGCTTGCCCTTGCGATTCACTGGAAGCCCACAACAGAGCCCAGTGATCGGAAGCTCACGCTGCGGCCCATCCCGCCGCTGACTTCCGCGCCGAAAAACTCGCCTCCGGCGTAGCACGCGTCGGTTACACCCTCGCCGACTTGCCGCTGCGGGCCAGCGTTCACGCGCTCGCCAGAGGCGTCGGCGGGAGCAGAAGCCCTACCGGTGACCGTGCATGAGCAGCACGGCGCCGGCGAGCGCTGCCGACGCGCCCCAAGAACTTTTCAGCCTTGAGCACGGGAAGAGCTCCCGTGCCCCTCACATCTCAACAGGCCCCTCTCGGCCTTCACTCCAGATTGGAACACCAAAATGAAGAAGTCCCTTTGCCTATCGAAATGCATTCTCGCCGCTGTCTCCCTCGCTAGCGCCGCCTGCGGTGGAGGAGGAACGGGAAGCGCCCAGATATTCGTCCAGCCGGAGGACACCATCCCGGAGGGGTTGAAGCCCGGCTCGGGAGAG
>JBGTHI010000863.1:0-6712 GCA_041746295.1 Myxococcaceae bacterium | reverse complement strand
CCACCGCCGCCTCCGACACGACCCAAGGGCTGCTCTTCAACGCGGTGCTGGCGCTGGTGGCGCATCAGCGCGGGCCCGATACCGAAGCGGACATTCGCGCCTCGGCGCTCGATCCCCTGCCCTACCGCGACGACTTCCCCTACCGGACCTCCGACTTCCTGCGGATCCTCTGGGGCTCGGCGCAAGCCCTCTGCCCTCCCAACAGCTCGTTGGAGCCGGGCTTCGAGACGCTCGGAATGGTCTCGATGGATGCGATCCTCCGCTCCTCCCTGGGCAACCGGCTGGGGCAGGTGACCGAAGGGCGCGACGGCGGCCGCTTCCTGGCGCCGATCCTGAGCGCGCTCAAGAACGTGGTGACCCCCGGAGAGCGCAAGGTGGAGAGCGCCGGCGCCCGGAGCGCCACCGTCTCGCACAAGCACGACGTCCTCCCCGCCGCCTTCTACCGCGGCGTCCTCAGCCGGGCCTTCTCCAAGCTCAGGAACTCTCACATCCGGGTCGAGGTGGAGAGCCAGAGCCGGGATGCGATGCGCTACCGGGTGGTCTGGTAGGCGGGCCGGCGGGCCAACCCCTTCCCGAGTTCTCGCAACTCCCCTCCCACCCTGACTGGACGGGTTACGTCGCCAACTCGAACGGCTGGATGACCTACGATACCCGGGAGAGCTGAGCCAGGTCCGTCTTCTCGAAGCTCAGGAGTTTTCACATCCGGGCTGCGAACAACTTCTCAAGCCACGGGTCGAGAATTGTGCCAATGAGCCCCAACTTTCGCGTCGAATGCAGTGAACCCAATCAACGAAAACTCGCGCGCATCCTCGCATTTCAGGAGGGGCCGCTGCGGGCAAGCGGGAGGAACGGTCAGCTTAGCTGTGGCGAGGACGGCCAGCCCGGCTATCGCAACACCGCGGTCACGGTGCAGGGAGTTCCCGTCGTCCGTAGGGGGCTTCGACAGATGGCTACCGCGTGCGACGCCGCAATCAACGGTCTTCTGGAGGGAAGCGTGATCAAGGATCCGATTATGTTTCCTCGCCGCCACCTGGACATCTGGCGCGACGGAGAGCTGGTGGGCCGTGTCTTCGAGGATCAATACCGTGGTCGTGGCTTGATCGTAACCTCCCTCCAACCAGATGGAGGCTGCTGGTCAATCAGATGTTCTATGTTCGGGACCAAGTCTCGCCACCCATTGATATCTCTGACCATCCTGGGTGCCTGACCGACGATGATTTCGGTCCGCCGTATGCGATCGCGAGCAGCTATAGGGAACGGGATCAGCCGAAACTCCAACGGATCGAGTGGCCCGGTCTTCAGCCTAAGCAGGGAGGTCTCGCGTTCGATCAACTTGACGCAGTTGCTCTGTGGGCAGGACAACTGAAGGAGACAGACAGAGACGACAAGCTCCTCCACCTCGCTTGGTACTGATTGCGCAGTCTGAAGGGCCGGCTACCCCGGGACTCGTCCTCCTCCCGCCCATCTCAACAAACCTCGCTCCCACCTGCCTGCGATACGCTGGCGCTAGCCTCCGAACTCGTAGCCCAGAAGCGCGTAGGCGAACTGCTGGACGAAGCCGGAGCGGTCCAGCGGAAGGTCCCGCTCCAATGCTACCTGCAAGGAAAACGGGGCACGCCTCACGGTGGCGCTCACCGTGTAGTCCAGCTCGGTGGCCCGAAACCAGGCGCGCTCCCGGTCGGTAAAAAAGGTGGTGTCCACGCCCAGGGCGAGAAGATCCTTCCATAGGGAGACCTCGCCATGCAGCGCGTATCGGAGCAGAGCAGAGCCGCTGTTGTCCGGCCGCGCGGCGTAGGACGGATTGATCGCGAACCAGCCCAACGTGGCCCACCCCGACAGGGTTCCACCGCGAAGAAGGCTTCTGAGCTTGGGAGCACGATCGCCTAACGAGACCAGGTAGCGCGCACGAACGTCGGCGTAGGTTTGGGAGTAGGTCCCCTTGTCGATCGGCCGGTCGCTCTCGACCCGAGCGCCTACCTCTAACGCGCCTCCCGACACCGCATGGGTGGTGGTCAGCCCAGCAATGACATCCAGCTCGGTCGGCGCGAAGGCGGCCGCCCCGCCGCGATCCCGGTCGGTGAAGAGGTTCACGTCCAGCGGGATCGACAGCTTGGGCCCAAATAGATCCACGTCCACATGCCCCGCGTAGCGCATCAGGGCCCGACCGCTGTTGTTCGGCCGCGCGGCATAGGACGGATTGTAGAAGGCCGTACCCAGCGCAACGTTCCCCGAGACGTCGAAGCCGGTGGCGTGCGGATCGACAGACCCGCCGTGCGCGCTGCCCTGCTTATCCAATGCCGGCGCCGGCAAAGCCCACGCCAGCAGCACGCAACACAGCAGCTGTCGAACTTTGCTCGAAAACAGGCGGTTTCCGCGGTTTTTCGAGCAAAGTTGCGACCCGGCTTTAGAGCTCAGAGCGGATCTTCTCGATCTCATCGTCCGCCAGACCGAAGGTCGCCTGCAGCAACTCCAGAATACGAAGCTCCTCTGGGGTGGCCACGCCGGCGTTGGCGATCTGCATCGCCAGCTTGAACGCCTTCAGCCGCTGCGGGTGGGTGGTCAAACCCTGCGCGAGCACTTGAAGCCGCTGCGGCAAGCCCTCGGACGCGAGCGCGGAGACCGCGCCGCTGACGTAGCTCTGCGCGCGATCCGGCGTGACGTTCTGGAAGACCGGGTCGGCCACCAGCGTCTCCACCAGGGCCCGCGACTCCGCCTCACGCAGCCCGCCGCCCGCCGCTGAGACCAGCACCATCACCTCCGCATAGAGCCGCTCGGCCGGCTCGCCCAACGCTTCTGCCAGCGAGCCCCCCTCCTCCACCACGCTGATGATCTGAGCCACTTCGTCTTCGGCGATCCCCAGCGCCGCCTGGAAGGTCTTGAGGAGTCCCAGCTCGTTCCTGGTGGCCCGGTTGTCGGCGAAGGCCACCGCCACAGCCAAGCCGAAGGCCAACATCCGATTCCGGTGGTCCGTCAGGCGGTCGCGGAGCGACTTGAGGATCGACTCCAGATTTTTGGCCGAGGCCAATCGTTTGACTGAGCCCTCGAGCATCGACTTCAGCTCCTCCGGCTTGGTGCCCTCGAACTCCCGCCGCTCGATGATCCGGCGAAGCACGGTCTGCAGTGCCTTCTCACTGACCTGACCGTCCGCGGCGGCCGCCAGCATCATCACTTCCACCAGCGCGGCGTTCCGCTCCCTGCGGGCCGCTACAGCTTGCTCTCGAGCCATTTCTATCGGCTCCTTTCGTCCAAAGCCTGTGAAGCCTGTTGAACGGGATAGAGGTCGCGGTCCATCAGATGGGAGGGACGGACGTTCCCGAGCGCGGCGAGCAGGCTCTGCCGCACCATCGGTATCTCCTTCTCGGCCAACCCATCCAACAGTCGCTTCACTTTTTTCCTCTGGAGATTCTCCTGCGAGCCACAGAGATCACAGGGGATGATCGGGAACCCCTTCAGCTCCGCATAGGCGGCCAAGTCCTTCTCCGCCGCATAGCAGAGCGGACGGATCACCGTGTTCCTTCCATCGTCCGAGCGCAAGAGCGGCGGCATCGACTTGAGTGATCCGGCGAAAAAGAGGTTCAACATCAGGGTCTCAATCAGGTCGTCCCGATGATGGCCTAGGGCGATCTTGCTGCAGCCCAGCGCCACCGCCGCAGTGTATAGGATGCCGCGCCGCAATCTTGAACAGACCGTGCACTGCGTTTTTCCTGGCGGCGTCTTCTCCAGAACGATGGAGTAGGTGTCCTCCTTCAGCATCCGGTAGTCGTAGCCCGACTCGCGGAAATAGCCCTCCAGCGTCGCCGCCGGGAAGCCGGGATGGCCCTGGTCCAGATTGACCGCTAGCAGCTCGAACTTGACCGGGGCCCGTCTCTTCAGCAGCGACAGGAGGTGGAGCAGGCAGTGAGAGTCCTTGCCGCCGGAGACCGCCACCATCACCCGATCGCCCTCGGAAATGAGGTTGAAGTCGGCGATCGCTCGCCCCAGGTGACCCAGGAGGGTCTTCTCCAACGCCTGCGAAGCCTGCTTGCCTTGGTCGTTCATGAATGCGAGGTCTACTTACCAATATGCCGGACTTTCCCAAAGGCGCCGTGGATATCGGCGCCCCGGTCGAGCTCGAAGCAGCCGTCCCCCGTCTCCTATCCTCTCCATCTCCCTATCTGGCGGTGGACGTGGAGGCGGACGCAATGCATGCCTTCCGGGCACGGCTCTGTTTCGTCCAGTTGGCCACGGATGAGCATCTGTTCCTGGTGGACACCCTGGCGTCGGGCGTGGTGCTGGACCCGCTTAGGGCGCTCTTCGCCGATTCGGCCGTGACCAAGGTGTTCCATGCCGCGGGCGGAGACCTCGAGTATCTGGCAGCGGCCGGCGTTCGAGTGCAGGGGCTGTTCGACACCCACCGCGCCGCGACACTCCTAGGTTGGCCGAAAGTTGGACTGGCGGACCTGGTGCGGGAGCGGTTCCAGATCGAGCTGCTCAAGGAGCACCAGCAGTCGGACTTCTCGATCCGTCCGCCTCCGCCGGACATGCGGGCCTATATCGCTGACGATGTCCGCTACCTGGTGGAGCTGGGCCGTCAGGTTCGGCAGGCCTGCGCCGAGGCGGAGATTCTGGAGGAGGTAGAGCTGGACTGCCGCCGGATGGCGGACGAGGCGCTGGCCAAACCGGAGGTCGGCTCCGACTACAAGCCAAAGCTCCCGCGCAATGGGCTAAGCCCGCTGCAGCTGACTTTGGCCGGGGCGATCGCGCAGTCGCTGCACCGCAAGCGGCTGCAATGGGCCGAGGCGGCCAACGTCCCCATGGGGCGGATGCTCTCCAATGCGGCGATCGCCGAGCTGTCGGTCAAGCCGCCTCCGGGGCTGAAGGAGATGGCCCGGATCCCCGGTGTCCGGGGGCCGTTCGTGCGGGAGCACGGCGAGGAGGTGCTGGCGGAGTTAGCGAAGCTCCGCGGGCAGCTGGAGCGCGGCGAGCTGTCGGCGGAACAGTCCGGTCCCCGGCCCGACCCGGCGCGAAAAAAGCGGAGCGAGACGCTCAAGGGCTGGCGGTCGGAGAAGGCCAAGCAGCGGAAGGTCATGCCGTCGGTGGTGCTGACCAACCCGCTGCTGGAGGCGCTCGCCGCGGAGCCTCCCGCCGACGACGCCGCCCTGGCGGCGCTCCCCTACTTCGGCGAGAAGCGCCAACGCCTCTACGGCGCCGAGCTGATCGCCCTTCTACGAAAGGGCTAGAGGTAGGGGGCCCTCACGGCATCGGCCCCGATGGGAGCGCGCATCAATCGATAGATTGCCGTACGGGTACGCGGCGCCTGGAAAAGTCGCTGGGCCCCCTGCTTCTGGAGCGCCGCCTCCGCCGCCGTTCCCGCCCCTACCCCTGCCCAGCGCGCCCCCTGCCGCTCCAACTCCCGGACAAACGCCCTGGGGTCGCGGCTGGAGACGAAGACCGTCCGCGTCCGGTAGTCGCGCGTGGCGTATTCGGAGAGAAAGTCCTGCGACTCGTCGTAGGCGACCACAGTGCCCGAACGCAGCTCACGCTCGCGCTGCTCCGCCCAGAATTTGGGCCAGAGCCAACTGGTGAGCTGCAGTGTTGCCCGTTCCTCCGGCGTCGCGTGCCAGGCACCGGTCAGATGCAGCGGCCAGCCGTAGTGAATGCGGTGGCGCCAGAGCGACAGAACGCTCCAGCCCAGACCGCCGACAAGCAGCACCAGGAGCGCGGACGAGAGGACGCGAGCCGCGTTCCGGGACCGCCCCTCCAGCCGGGAGATCACGCTGCCGAACGCGACCAGCGAGGCGATCGCCGCGGCCAGGGAGAAGCGCGTCCAGTGGGCAGCCGGGACCGCGAGCCCCAAGCCCAACAGGAGGATCACCGGCAAACAGCGACGCCATTCCCGCAGTCTTAAGGACCAGAGGGTCCAGGCGATGAGGGCCGGGAACAACAGATAAGCGAAGGCGGGACCGAAGCCGCCCGTCCGGATGTCCGGGAAAAGGCTCAACGGATCGTAGGTGAACAGGCTCACTAGAAGCCGCCGCAGATCCCCGGGGGCGCCGAAAAAGGCGCCGGTGGTCCCGGGCGGCGCGCCGTAGAACGGGCCGGCGTCGTAGAGCCCCGGGAAGCGGTGACCCAGGAGGGTCAAATTGAAGGGGTAGACCGGATTCCCGTGGACGCGGAGGTTCTGGAGGTACTGCCAGCCACCCAGAAGAGCGATCAGCAGAGCCGAGCAGGCTAACCCTAGCGCGCGGCGACCCAGCTCCTTCGAGCGGCTACTGGAACGACTCCGTCGAAGCTCGATCGCGGCCCGCGCCAGGAGGACAGGGGCGAGCAGCGCCAAGTGAAAGGCCCCGCTGAACTTGGTGCCTAGGTAAAGCCCCAGGCAGAGCGCAGCGACCCAGCGGTCCCGAGCCTCGAGCGAGCGGGTGGCAAAAAAGACACCGCCTGCCAGCAGCACCGCGCAGGCGATGTCCACCTGCGCATGGGCAGCCTGGAGAAAAACCGCGGGCAAGAGCAGGAAGGCCGCCCCCACACCCGCCGCGATGGCGCGGGAGCTTCCCAGGTGGCGCGCCCAGGCGGCGATCAGGCTCCAGCCCAGCACGCAGAACAGCAGCTGCTGGCTGTCGTCGAGCCGGTTGTCCCGCGGGAAGAGGCAGCTCCAAATTCCCAAGAGCTCGCCGTTGCGCGGGAAGCCCGCGAAGAGCCCCATGGGCGAGTCGACCGGAGCGAGCCCGCC
>JBGTHI010000862.1:0-5283 GCA_041746295.1 Myxococcaceae bacterium | reverse complement strand
CCTGCTGCGCTTGTGCCCGTTCCGACGCCATCCGTTCCTCCATCCCCTGCTCCCGAGCCGACCGCGTGAGCGGCGCCGGCTCCACATCCTTCGCTGCGACCACCATCGGGCGCTCGGCGGCTGCCCCTAGCAGCCTTACCTGA
This sequence comes from Myxococcaceae bacterium, assembly GCA_041746295.1. Taxonomy (GTDB): domain Bacteria; phylum Myxococcota; class Myxococcia; order Myxococcales; family Myxococcaceae; genus JBGTHI01. The sequence goes on along the minus strand of JBGTHI010000862.1, from coordinate 5,140 downwards.
AGCCGCGTGCCCCCAAGAACCTTGAGCTCACTCTCGTAGTCCCGCTTGAGCCCCAGGAGAACACGCGCAATCGACCCAGATTCCTCACCGTACGCGGAGGTCTTCACCGTGGTCACTACACCATTGTCGACGCGGGTGACCGGAGGAACGCCTGCGAAGACCGCCCCCGAGAGGTCGATCACCAGTCGCGGAGGGTTGGCCAGGGTCAAGGTCGTGAAGCTGGGAGTTTGATCCCCCACGATTTCAACCGTGTCTCCGCGGACATCGATCCTCTTGATGGTGTTGAGCGAGGCGGCGGACTGGGCATGCACCGCAAGCGCCCAGAGGCCCAAGCCGCTCGGCGTCACGATCAGCGCCGCCATGAAAAGTGCCCGCGGAGGGGTCATCGGCGGCGAAGGCTAGCACGCCACCCACATCCTCCGACTTTTCAGGCGCTGGAATCTCGACCGTCTAGCGGACGCGGGGGAGCGCCGGGGCCCGAGCGCGATGCGTCCGGGTGTACTCGATCAGGTTCTTGATGTCGTAACAGATTTGCCGGATGTCGTGCCCCATCGTCAGCTCGATGTGGCTGTTGCCCTTCACCGGTCGCCACAACAGATACTCGCTCTGCGCCGCGCGATAGACGCTGCGGGTCGAGCTGACCGAGGCGATGGGATCCAGGTCCCCAAAGATGATCGCGGTGGGCACCCGGATGTTGGCGAAGCCCTTCTTGAAGTCATAGCCGCTGCGGTAACAGCGCAGCTCGTTCTTGCGGATCCAGCGGGCGAACTGCTCCAGGACGCCCCTGGGCTCACGCTCCCCGCCTTCCCGCAAGAGCCACCGGATATCGGGTCCGCTGACCCTCTGCGGATTGGACAGCCGGTTCAGCTCGGCCGCCACCCGTCCCCACCAGGGCTCATTCTCCGCTCGCGCGAGAATACGCTCCAGCGCCTTCATCCAAGCATCGACCGGCAGGTACCGAAAAGCGGCGGGATCGGGAGGGGCGAGCGCTCCCGAGCTCGCCTCCGCCTTGGCCTTGCCCAGCAGCCTCTTCCCACCGCTCAGGGCACGGGCCAGCTCCGAGCGGACCCTCTCGCGAAAATTGATCGCGCCGGCCACCGCATCCAGCCCCTTCAAGATCGTCGGGGCAGCGGAGGAGAGCACACGCAAGAGAAGGAAGCCCTTGCCCAGCTCCGCCGCGGCTCCGATGGTGATCAATCCCTCCAGGTCGTCGGATAGGCCGGCCAGACCGTAGCCCAGAATTCCGCCCATCGAGTGGCCACAATAGAAGACGCGGCGACGGCCGCTCTCCTTCTTCACGTGCTCGACCGCCGCAGGAAGGTCGTAGAGGAAGTAGCTGTCTATGTCCCAACCGTAGTTGACGTCGGCCGGCAGCGCCCGCCCTTCCTTCTCGTTGCGCTCGTGCTGAAGGGCGATCGAGCTCTTGCCGTGGCCGCGCAGCTCCAGGACGAAAATGTCGATCCCGAAGAAGAGCAGATTCTTCACGAACTCGCCGGAGGTCCAGGTGTGGCGGTTCTGCGAGAAACCGTGCACCAACAGCAGCGGCTCACCCCAAAGGGTCTGCGGGAAGGCCTGCTCCTTCGGCTTGTAGCGGGTCACCACCAGCGACCACCCATCCTGCGTCTCAATGATGGTGTGGCTCTTCTCGTAAAGCGAACGAAACGGGACCTGGTCGACCGTCGGTCCGGGCAGCTGCTCTTCCGCCTGGGGCCTTTCCGAAAGGCGCATGAGGATAATCTAGAGCGAACGGCCTCATCTCGCTAGACAACTCAGCGGTTCCAGTCGGTTAGGGCCTGTCCGGCAACAAGGTGGCCCAAAATCGCCGCCGAGGCGCCCGGCTGGCGAGAAGCGAGGAAGGCGCATGCCGAGTGTATGCAACTGACGAACGACAAAGCCAGGCGGGATGGATCGGTGGCCAGATGGGTCAGCTTGTTGCCGGACAGGCCCTTAGCGCTGCCTTGACCTCTCCTACGACGCTCAGCGAACCGGTGGCGACGACCAGATCGCTCTTCGACACAGCTCTGGCCGCCTCCAAGGCAGCCTCCAAAGCCGCGGGGATGGAGGGGTAGACGGTCACGGCACCCTCCTCCCGGCAGAGCTCGCGCGCCTCATTCAGGTACCGCTCCGGCTCCAGCCCACGCCCGTTGTGCGGGCGGGCCAGGTGGACGCTCGCGGCACGGGGCAAGAGCGCGCGCAAGATCGGGCGTCGATCCTTGTCCGCGAGCAGCCCGAGAACCAAACGGATGGAACGTCCGGGATAGAGCGCATCCAACGCGGCGGCCAACGCTTCGGCCGCAGCCGGATTGTGGGCACCGTCCACCAACACTGTCGGCTGCTGTGCGACCTCCTCCAGCCTTCCCTCCCACCGCGCTCCGGCAAGCCCTGCCCGAAGGCTGTCCTGGGAGAGCCGCAGTCCCTGGTCCTCGAGCAGCTCCAGACAAGCGCAGGCAAGAGCAGCGTTGAGCCGCTGGTGGTCGCCCTTCAGACCCAAGGAGATGCCGGAGACGGAGGTCCGCATGCCGCGGTACTTGAGCTGCCCCGAGCCGTCGGGCTCCAGCTCGAAGTCTCGCCCCGCAACCCACAGTCGGGTCCCCACCCCGTGCGCCGCCTCCTCTAGAGCCAGGAGCACCTCCGGCTTCTGCCGGGCGCTCACCGCCGGGACATTGGGCTTGAAGATGCCGGCCTTCTCCCGCGCGATGGCCGGAAGGGTCTGTCCCAGGATATCGGTGTGATCCAGGGCAATCGAGCTGATTCCGCTCACCGTCGGACGGGCCGCACTGGTGGCGTCCAGCCGCCCACCCAATCCGGTCTCCACCACCGCGACATCCACCGTCTCCTGAGCGAAGTGCCAGAGCGCCAGGAGGGTCCTCACCTCGAAGAAGGTCAGTGACGGGGGCACCTCCAGTAACCCGGGCAGCCGCTCGAACAGCGCCAGGATCGCCTGGCCCATCGCGGAGTCCGAGATCGGCTCTCCGTTCACCCGGAACCGCTCGTTGACCCGCACCAGATGCGGAGAGGTGTAGAGCCCCACCCGGTAGCCTTGGGCCTGCAACGCCGCGGTCACGAAAGCGCAGGTGGAGCCCTTGCCATTGGTTCCGGCCACGTGAACGATGGGGTAGGCGTGGTCCGGCCGGCCCAACGCATCCAGCGCGAGGGCCATCCGGTCCAGCCCCATCCGCATCACCGACGGCTGAAGCCCGCCGAAGAACGCCAGCGCCTGCTTTGCGGTCGTTGGACGGTCTCCCATAGAGCCTGCTATCCCAGAAGCCCCACCAGCTGTCCCAGTCGCTGTCGCAGCTCGCGGCGCGGAACAATCGCGTCGATCATTCCATGCTCGAGCAGGAACTCCGATCGCTGGAATCCTTCGGGCAGCTTCTGGCGGATGGTCTGCTCGATCACCCGCGGTCCGGCAAAACCGATCAGCGCCTTGGGCTCCGCCAGGATCACATCCCCCAGCCACGAGAACGACGCCGCCACTCCGCCCGTGGTCGGGTGGAGGAGCACCGAGATGTACGGCTTGCCGGTCTCGCGGAAGCGCGCCAGCGCGGCAGAGGTCTTCGCCATCTGCATCAGCGAAAAGATCCCCTCCTGCATCCGCGCGCCGCCCGAGGCGGAGAAGACGATCGCCGGGCAATCCAGCTCATGCGCCCGCTCGAAGACGCGGGTCACCTTCTCGCCGACCACCGATCCCATCGAGCCGCCCATGAACTCAAACACGAAGCAGCCGACCGAGAGCTTCCGCCCTTCGAGTCTCCCCACCCCGGAGAGGAAGGCGTCGTTCTCGCCCAAGGCCTTGCGGGTGGACTTCAGCCGGTCCCGGTACTTTTTGGAGTCGGAGAAGCCTAGCGGATCGACCGGCTCCAGCCCGCGGTCGAGTTCCTCGAAGCTCCCCTCGTCCAGCAGCGCCGCCAGCCGGGCCCGCGCGGTCCACGGCATGTGATGGCCGCAGGCCAGGCAGACGTTCCAGTTCTTCTCCATCTCCTGCCGGTAGACGATCTCGTCGCAGGCGTCGCACTTGGACCACAACCCCTGCATGCGGGAGGGACGCGCGTCACCGTCGATCGGATCAACCGGGGCGATTCGCGGCTTCTTGGAGAACCAGGCCATGGTGCGGCGAAGTAATGCGGAGCCGCCGAGGAGTCAACTCACAGCTCGAACACGTCGCCCAGCTCCAGCACCTTCACCGGAAAGCCCTCCAGCTCTCGTTTCACCCGCTGAACGAAAGCCGGTTTCAGGTGGTAGAGGAAGACCTCTGAGCCGTTGCGTCGAAACTTGGCGAGTTCGGTCTTCAGGGTGCGCGGCGTGAGGTGGCCGGAGAGGTCGGCCAGCTTCTGAAGGTCGTTGGGGAAGCTGGTCTCCACCAGGAGCGCCTTCAGATTTGGGACCTCGTTCACCACCTTCCAGAGGATGTCGGTGGGTCCGGTGTCACCGCTCATCGCGATCGAGGACCTTCCGTCCGAAACCACAAAGCCGGAGGACTCGACCGGATGGTCCACGGGGATGGCCCGGACCTGGTATCGCCCCACCTGGAAGCGGCTGCCGGGGCGAAACGCCTTAATTTTAAGAATTGGGCTCCTGGCGTTGGGAAGCTTGGTGAAATCGGGCCAGAGCGCCCCATTGAACATGTTCTCCCGCAACGCCTTGGCGCAGGCGGTGGAGGCATGAATTGTCACGGGCGTGCGCCGCCGGCCAAACAGCAGATCGGCCAGCAGCGGCAGATCCTTTACGTGGTCGAAATGGCTGTGCGAGACGACAACGTGCTCCAGCTTGGCCAACCTGCTCAAAGACAGCGTGCTGGTGAGCGCTCCTGCGTCGAGCGCCAGATCGTCGTTGATCAGAAAGCAGGTGGTTTTGCAGTCCGGCAACTCCCCACCGTGGCAGCCGAGAATCTCGAGTCTCACGCTAGAGGTCCCCGAACTTCCACTTCATCTCGAGATAGGTGAGGTAGTCGACCAGCGCCGCCGGATCCGGAACCAGGACCCGATCGTCATCCAGCCGGCGCACGAGCCCCCCGCGCACCATGCCCTCGAGCAGCAGGCGGACCGCCGACTCGCCCACCCCCAGGTCCCGGGGCGCGTCCTTGGCGGAGAAGGCGATCTCCGTCCCACCCTCCACCGGCCGACCCCCGCTCTGACAGAGG
>JBGTHI010000861.1:0-5474 GCA_041746295.1 Myxococcaceae bacterium | reverse complement strand
CACCAGGCGAAGCCGAGGTCTGACTTGGGGGGGGCATCCCGATGGGCACGGCGGCGGGCTGACCGAGCGAGCTTGGCGAGCTGGGGACCCCCTTCTGCGCATAAGCGGCGGTGCCGGGAACCGGACTGCTCTCCCCCTCCTTCTGCTCGAAGTCGTCCCAAGAGGAGTCGGAGGTCGCGCTGATGCCGGAGAAGCGAAGCGCGAAGTCGTCCGGATTGGAGGCCTGCCGGTGCGCCTCCTCGTAGGTGATGATCCCGTTCTTCACCAGCGACATCAGGGATTGATCGAAAGACTGCATCCCATAGCTCTGATGGCCCTGGGCGATCGCGTCCGGGATCTCCTTGGTCCGGTCCTTGTCTTCGATCAGCTCCTTCACCCGCGCGGTCGCCTTGAGAATCTCCACCGAGGCGACGCGTCCCTTGCCGTCGGCGCGGGTCACGAGCCGCTGGGAAATAACCGCGCGCAGCACCGAAGCGAGCTGCAGCCGCACCTGCTTCTGTTGGTACGGGGGAAAGGCAGAGATGATCCGGTTGATCGTCTCGGTGGCGTCCAGCGTGTGTAGCGTGGACATGACCAGATGGCCTGTCTCGGCCGCGGCCAATGCGGTTTCGATCGTCTCAAGATCCCGCATTTCGCCCACCAGGATCACGTCCGGGTCCTGCCGGAGGGCGCTCTTCAAGGCCTGGCTGAACGAGACGGTGTCCACCCCCACCTCACGCTGGTTGATGATCGAACGCTTGTCCCGGATCAGGAACTCGATCGGATCCTCCACCGTCATGATGTGGTTGGTCTCGTTTGCGTTGATGTGATCGATCATCGCCGCCAGGGTGGTCGATTTTCAGGAGCCGGTGGTCCCGGTGACCAGCACCAGCCCACGCTCCTCCATCGCGATCTTTTCCAGCACCGGAGGCAAGAGGAGGTCACGGATGCCCTGAACCTTGAAGGGAATCACCCGCAGCACGGTGCCGACGGTGCCGCGCTGCTGGAAAACATTGACGCGAAAGCGGCCCAGCCCGGGGATCCCGTAGGCCAGGTCCACCTCGTTGGTGGATCTGAACCGCTCCTTCTGGAGCTCGTTCATGATCCCGAAGGCCATCCGAGCCACCTCTTCAGGCGGCAGCCGTTTTCCCTCCTTGAGGGGAACGAGGGTCCCGTCCACCCGGAACATCGGAGGGAGGCCGGCTTTCAGATGAATGTCCGAGGCACCGCCACGCAGAGCGATCTGCAGGATCTCGTTCAGTTCCATTGGGCCGATGGTAGCGGCAAAACCAGATCTCAGCGAACAGCTCGCCGGCTACACACATCCTGCGCCAAACTTCCGGCAAGCCTGAGACGAGGTCGAGGCGGGAGTGAGGAGCCCGCGGAGCGTACTCTTTGTACGCGAGCAGGCACCGGAGCGACCAACATCCCCCAAGCTTGTCGAAGGGGGCAAGCCCCCGAGATCGGCCAGGGGATCGCCGGAAGTTTCACGGGCGCTTCATGTAGGAGACGAAGGCAAGGAAGGCCTGCGGGAGGAGGAACAACATCTTCACGTGGCCGAAGGTGACCATCTGGCCATCGGTGAGGGCCTTCGTCTCCTGATGCATGAGCTTGGTCGCGCCCACCCAGGTGCCGTTCTTGCTGCCCGCGTCCACGAGGAGCCAGCTGCTTCCCTCTTGCCGGAAGTAGGCGTGAAACCGGGAGATGCTGTGATCTACCACCGCGATGTCGTTCACATCGGAGCGGCCGAGGGTTATGCCCTTCAGGAAACCGCTGTTGGGCTGGTTCGTAGAACGCTTGATCTCATAGGCGCGCCCTTCGCCGCTCAACCCTCCGGAACCAGGTTCGGTCCGAGTGAAGAGCACGCGCTCGTCCGAGCAGTCCGCGCCGCCGGAGGTCCAGACCAGAAACGGGCAGACCATGGCCTTGCGAGCGGGCTCGCCCGACGCGACCAACTTGGCATAGATGGAGAGCTCACGCCCGCGATTGTTGCCCATCTACCGGGCAGCCTAGCAGAGCCTAGGCCAATCGATTAGCGCTTGGAGAACTGGAACCGGCGGCGTGCACCCGGCTGACCGTATTTCTTCCGCTCCACGACACGTGCGTCACGGGTGAGGAAACCGGCCTTCTTGAGCGCGGGGCGGAAGTCGGGATTCAGCACACAGAGGGCGCGGGAGAGGCCGTGCCGAATTGCGCCGGCCTGGCCGGAGAGCCCACCGCCGCAGACGTTGACCGTCATGTCGACCTTCCCAAGCTGCTCCAGGATCTGAAGCGGCTGGTTGATCACCATTTTAGAGGTCTCGCGGCCGAAGTACTCGTCCAGCGTCCTACCATTGACGACCACGTCGCCATTGCCCGGCTTGATCCAGACGCGCGCGGTGCTCTCCTTGCGGCGGCCAGTGGCGTAGTGCCCATCCTGATTCTTGGTCGGCATCTCTTTAGTTCCTTAAAGGGTTGCGCGGCTCACGCTTCAATCGCGCGGGCGGCCGGCTGCTGAGCGGCGTGGGGGTGATCGACCCCGGCATAAACCCGGAGCTTGGTCATCATCTGCCGGCCGAGCGCATTGCGGGGCAGCATCCGACGGACGGCGTTCAGGATCACGTCCTCAGGGTGCCGCTGGCGCAGCGCCTTCAGATTCGTGGTTTTCAGCGCACCCGGAAAACCGGCGCGCGGCTGACGGTAGTACTTCTTGTCCTCCTCCTTCTTGCCGGTCACCTTCACCTTGGAGGCGTTGACCACAATCACGTGATCGCCGGTGTCGATTGAGGGGGTATAGCTGGGCTTGTGCTTGCCCTTGAGAATGCTCGCGATCTGGCTGGCGGCGCGGCCGAGCACCTTCCCATCGACGTCGACGAGGTGCCACGCGCGCCGAATGTCGCCCGCTTTCGCGCTGTAGGTCCTGTGCTTCTCTGACATTGACGAGCTCCGACTGGCCTAAAAGGAGGGCGTTACTAAGAGGTCTAAGGTCCCGGTGTCAAGTCCTTAGGTCGACCGACCCCCCCTTCCGCCGGCGCTTTGAACCTCTCCTTCATCCGGGAAAAGAAGGTCAGCTCCTTCTCGCTCGGGGGGCCGGCGGGCGGGAGCTCCAGATCCTCCAAATCCATCAGCTCGGGGGGGATGTCCTGCAGGAAGCGCGAAGGGGTGCGTGCGACCTCCTTGCCCCGCTTCACCCGCATTGCCACGCGCGAGAGCACCAGTTGCTCCTTGGCGCGGGTCATCCCCACGTAGCAAAGCCGCCGCTCCTCCTCGAGGTTCTGTGCCTCCCCCTGTATTCCACCGTGGGGAAGGAGATCCTCCTCCATGCCGACTAGGAAGACCCAGCGGTACTCCAGTCCCTTCGAGCTGTGGAGGGACATCAGCGCCACCCGGCGGGTGGAGGGCCCCTCCTCCTCTTCGCGCGAGTCCAGCATCAGGCGGTTCAAATAGGTGAGGAGGGAGGCCTTCTTGTTCTCCCGATTCTCGTAGGCCTCCACCGAGGCGAGCAGTTGCTCCACGGAACCGAGCTTCCGCTCGATCGCCTTGGCCGAGGTGGCCTGCTGCCGCGCCGCCTCGTGAAACCCGATCTCATCGAGCAGAGCCCTCACCGATTGGGAGAGGGCTCCACCTCCGAACCGCTCTCGATAGCGGGTGATCATCGCCTGAAACTCGGCGATCTTTGCCGCCGCTCCAGCACTCAGGTCGGCCACCCCAGCCGCCCGCTCCATCGCGTCCCAGATCGGCGTGGTATGCTCGTGCGCGTGGCGGCGCAACCGCTCCATCGTCACGTCTCCGATGCCGCGCGCCGGAACGTTGACGATCCGGAGCAGAGACACCTCGTCGCGCGGATTGGCGATCACCTTGAGATAGGCGATCACGTCCTTGACCTCGCGCCGATCGAAGAACTCGGAGCCGCCGATCACCTCGTAGAGGATCCCCCGCTCGCGCAGGAGCTCCTCGATGGGACGGGACTGCCCATTGGTCCGATAGAGCACCGCGATGTCGTCCGCGGGAACGCCCGAAGCGATGCAGCTCTGGATCTCGCGCGCGACGAAGCGGGCCTCCTCCTCCTCCGAGGGAGCCGTGACGCAGCGGATCTTGGGGCCGCTTCCCCTGTCGGTCCACATCCTCTTGGGCCGCCGCTCCGGGTTCTGGGCAATCACCGCATTGGCGGCATCGAGGATCACCGGACTGGAGCGGTAGTTCTGCTCCAACCGAACCTCGCGCGCGCCGGGGAAGTGCTTCTCGAAGTGGAGGATGTTCTCCACCTCCGCCCCCCGCCAGCTGTAGATGCACTGGTCGTCGTCCCCCACCGCGCAGACATTCCGAGAAGGCCCGGCCAGCTCGGTCAGGAGCGCCAGCTGGCTGTGGTTGGTGTCCTGGAACTCATCCACCATTACGTAGCGAAAGCGCCGCCGGTAGAGCTCTCCCACGTCCGGGTGCTCCTGAAAGAGCCGCGTGGGCAGCACAATCAGGTCGTCGAAATCGACCGCTCCCTGCGCCTTGAGAGCCAGCTGATAGAGGGGGTAGACCTCTGACGTGATCAGGTCGTAGTCGTCGCCCGCGCCAAAGCTTCCCTCTTCAAGAGGCGCGGGTACCTTCCCCGCATTTTTGGCTTTAGAGATCAGCACCAGCACCTTGCGGGCGTCGAAAGAGCGATCGTCGATCTGCCGCTCCCGCATCGCCCGGCGGATCATCGCCAGCTGATCCCCCATGTCGGTAATGGCGAACTTCTTCAGCCAGCCCAGTCGATGGATGTGCTCCCGGAGAACATCCGCGCCGAACGCATGGAAGGTGCTCAAGGAGACCGGCTTGGCACGCGGACCGGCCAGGTGCACCACCCGCTCCCGCATCTCGGTGGCAGCCTTGTTGGTAAACGTGACCGCCAGGATCGAGCGCGCCGGCACGCCCTTGTCCAAGAGATACACGATCCGGTGGGTGATTACCCGCGTCTTGCCCGAACCCGCGCCGGCGAGCACCAGCAGCGGCCCCTCTATCGATACGACGGCCTCGCGCTGAGGAGAATTGAGACGGGAGAGATCCATGACGGGGGCGGGCGGTCCTACCGGAAAAATCGAGGCCCGTCACCCTGCCCGGCGCTCCCGCTGGTTCTCTCGGCACCCGCTCAGCCCGGGCCGGTCCTCAATCGTCGCCGTCGTCTTGGCCGCCGAGCGGTTCAGGGCAAGCGGCCCGCATGAGCGCGACCTCTTCCGCGGTTGCTCCTGACCTCATCTCATTGCAGCTCTTTCGCGCACTCCAGTAGTCCACCTGGCACCGGCACATCGCTTCGAGCGCAGGGTTTGGACCGCCGCCGGTGCTGACGCAGTTGTCGTACAGAGCTCCCAGATACTCCGGCTCATCGCAGGGGACGGTCGTGCCGGCGGCTGGGACCCCCGCGTCAATCGGCGGTGGCGGCGGTGGGGGCGGTGGGGGCGGGGGCGGTGGTGGTGGTGGCGGTGGCGGTGGCGGTGGGGGCGGTGTTCCCGCATCAGGCGCGGGCGGTGGCGGCGTTCCGGCGT
>JBGTHI010000860.1:0-5659 GCA_041746295.1 Myxococcaceae bacterium | reverse complement strand
CGCCACGGGGCGGTGCCGCGGGCTCCTCTGGCTCAGATCGATCAGTTCAGCACCGAGCCGCTCCTTCTTCGCTCACCCGAGGGGCTGGACCTCCTCAAACACTGCGCACCCGCCCACCTGACGACGCTCCCCGCCGTCATGAGCCACTTTGAGCCGCCCGTCTCGATCTACGAGGCCGGCATCGCCAGCGCGACGATGGTCGTGAACGCGCTGGGTCTCTCCACGCAGCCGATCCTCGATCAATACCGACATGATTTCGGCAGCAAGGTGGTGGAGTTCCCCTACTTCACCAGCCGGGAGGTGATTGCCCAGATCGACGGTGGGGAGGAGGCGGTCATGGCCCTTGGAACCACGCTCGATCAAATCGATGAGCTTCTGCGGGGCTGTGGAACCCACACCGAGCTGACTCACGTGGACGAAGCGACACCCGCGGCACTCAGCACTTTCCGGGAGGTCGCGTTGATGTCACTCCAGAACCGGGAGAGTCACCTCCTGGTGAACTTTCTCGGCCTGGATGGTCGCGGCTACCATTCTCCAATTGCCGCCTATGACCAGGGAAGCGATCGGTTCCTGGTCTACAACATCCTTCGCCCCAGGCCCCAACCGGTCTGGATGCCCGCCGAGGAGCTGGTTCGATCGATGGCCACCCAGGATCCGGTCTCTGGCCGGAACCGGGGCTACGTTCTGGCCCGCATGATCGACGATCCGGGGAGCCCCACCAAGCCGCCGGGGTCGATGTGCGTTCCCCTCAATACCGTGGAAGGCACGGCCATCCTGCAGGCTTGCGAGTCTCGTCACCTGTCCAGCCTTCCGGGTCTGATGACCGAGCACCAGGTGCAGTACAACCTGTGCACCTCCGGCCCTACGAGCCTGGCAACTGTTGGAAACGACTTGGGGCTTCGAAGCCCCGACGGCTCTCGTCTCACCCAGCTGTCGTTGATCGATCTCTTGCCCTTCGATCTGCAGAAGGAGATGAGGCCGCCGGGCCTGGGGCTGAACTTGCAGCAGCTCGCGAACCTCGTCGACTCGGCGGGCGCCGAGGTCTATCGGAAGCCGGTCGTTCCGATCGAGGATGAGCCGCGCGGCGTGGAAAGATTCAGGCGCGACGCGATCGCGGCGTTGGAGTCACCCAACAGCCACGTAATCGTCAACTTCGATCGAAAGAAAATCGGCCAGCGTGGGCGCGGCCACTTCTCGCCGATCGCGGCCTACAACAGCACGCTGGATATGTTCCTCATCTACGAGACCGCGCCCTTCCGGGTGGATCCGGTCTGGGTTTCTGCAAAGGACCTGCACAACTCGATGGCCAAGTACGACGACGAGATCCGCTCAAATCGGGTGCCTCGCGGCTACCTGATCGTCTCCAACCCGGACCTGGAGGGACCCGCCGGAGATTTCGTTGGATTCTAAACACCCTGCAGTCCCACCCTGGGACTGACGACTGGTATCTCGTTTTCCAATCACCTATGGGCGCGCAGTCAATACAGGACGTCCAAGATAACAGAGGCATGCTGTTGGATTCGAAGTCAGAGCGGATGGGCCCACGTGCCCCCAATCGGAAGCCGGTCCTGAGGGCGCTGGCAGCTGATGTAAGAGAAGCCACAACGACAGCTCCTAGCGGGCTCGTTGGTCGATTCACATCCGCGTCGCATGCTTGTACAGGCCACGCAGCAGCGTGGAGCAGCAGCCGTAAGGGGAGTTGAGGGGACACATGGGGGTCAAGGACGGCCGGATGGAGGCCCCTCAGGGTCGTACCCCGCGAGAGCGGCACAATCGAGAGCGACGAGTGCTTTCCACCGGTTCTGCTCACCAGACGCAGGAGACCCTCGCTCCTTCTGGTGAACCTGACGGCCTCCCCGCTCAGAGTGGGGCAGCTGGATCGGTGCAACTCCCTCGGGCGCGGACAGAGATCGCAGGCGCGGGAGGCGAGCGGGGTCATGCGCTGGCCAGGGCGATGCGCAGGGGTGGCCAGGCGCTGTTTAGCAGGACCGATACGTTCTCGGGAACGCTCGTCAGTAGCGCCGCGGCCCTCGCCTTGACGGTCCTCCTCTCCCTTGAGAAGTCAAGCTTCGGTACGAGTCGTGAAGCCCGAAGAGGGAGAAGGACAGCTCCTTCCAGGATGCACTTCCCGAACCAGGTGGAGCTGGAGCAAAGCGGAGCTACGCTGACCATCTACCCGGAGGCTGCGGAGACCGACGCAAAGATTAGCGCTCGAGCGGAGTTGGTGCGAAGTCTGATCGATGAGGACAAGATCATCACCGTCTCCAGCGGGTCCAGCACCGGGATTGCTCCGCAGGCCAGGGCGGCTCTAATCGAAGCCTACGCCAAGCGGCTAAATGGCGGAGCCACGGGAGGGAAGATGAATACCCCAAGCCCCGTCGGAGACGGCGAGAATCGCGAGACCCGGAGCTTGGCGGCGCAGCACCTGTTTCCACAGGTCAACGGCAAGGCGGGCATCGAGTTGTCGATGGACAACGTCGTCGTCGCCGATAGCAGCAGCATGAATGTCCTGACCAAGGTCCTCGAAGAGATGGCCGGGACCAGTCCTGCCCTGGAGACTGGCGCCGCCAACGGAAACGGAGAGAAGGCGAAACCAAAGAGGATTCTGCTGGTGGAGGAGGGGCATTATTCGAAGGTTGCGAGCCACGTTCGGAACGCCGGCATGATCCTGGCCTGCGTGAGCACGGGGCAGGACGGCAAGACCGACCCGCTTGCCTGGAGAGAAGCGATCGAGGCCTGCGGAGATCAGCTTGGGGGAGTGATGATCACCCAGCCGGGCAATCCCCATCCCGTGAAGTACACGCGAGACGAGGCGATGGCCATTACCCAGGTCTTCAACGAAACCGGGGTGAAGGTCATCATCGACTCTGCCTACGACCGCATCCATAACGACTACAACCATTTCGCGACGATGCCGGGCATGTGGAGCCACACCTTCGTGATCGGGGGTGTCTGGGGCTATAGGACGGAGGGCGACTTCAAGATCGGTGCAGGCGCCTCGGGCGATGCGGAGTGGTTCAGGAAGGTCGAGAGGCGGCTCAGGATCTCGATTCCGGCTGGAACGGCCGAGAAGTTCAAGATCATTGTCGAGAACACACCCGAGAGCTTCTTCCGCGAGAACGTGGAGAGAATGGTAGCACGCCAACTGGACGCGAAGGCTCGGGTGAGAGCCATCAATGAGCGGCTGAAGGGTGCATTTCCCCACCTGGGCATCGACGAGGCGCTTCGCATCGTAGGCGATGTCGACGAAGGACCCTTCATGGTGCTGCATCCCAGTCCGCTGCTCCTGCGTCTGGCAGGTATCGGGCTGCCGACCGATCCGGAGGATGAACGGCTGGAGGTCGAAGGCGGGTGGCCCATCGCGGACCTGCTTGCGCTGGAATCCTTCCTGGAGACGATCCCGGGGTTCCACATGGGTATGAGGCGGCCCTATCTGCGACTCAATGTTGAGAATGAGGAGAAGGCGAACGCGGCGTTCGAGCGACTCGAGCCTGCCCTCGCTGACATCCTCGGCCGGACCCTGACCTATGAAATGGTGCTCGAGCGGTTCAGCCTGCCGCCGGTGAGCGATCGTCAACTTGAAGCGGCTCAACGCTTCTCGGAGTTGCTGGATGAAGACGGACCTGCGGCGGGGCTTTCCGCCCGCGAACGTGTCGCCGTGCTCTTGACCGGAAAACCGCCATTGGGCTGGAGCGCTTCTCAGGAGCCTTAGTCGCCGGTTCCAGAAGCGTTCCTTGAGCTGATGGCCTATGACGAGCCCTCCGAGTTGTCGGCGAGGTCGAGGAATGACCTTTCATGGTGCTGCAGCCGCATCCCTCTCCGGCGGACCGGGCCAAGCGGATGGTCAGCAGGCTCACCGAGCCGCCGCCAGTCGGATGGCCCACGACATAGCTACAGGCCGTCGGTATCCGGATGAGCAACCTTGAAGACTCCCAACCAGGTCATTCCGGGCTCCGGCGGAGAGCCGTTCCAGGTGGCCAGTCGCGCGAGCAGCGGGTTGAGCAGTGAGATCGGTACCAAGACGCTGGAGGCTTGGGCGAACCGGAGCATGCCCCGGCGCAGGCCGTGCTCGACGGCGCTCTCGACGATGTCAACGAGCATCAGAGCGTCTCCCGCGTGTTTGGGCTCCGCAACGCCGACCCCATGCGCGACTCCCGAGATGGCCCCGAGCAGGGCGATCGCCGCGGGCAGAGCGATACCCCAACCCAACAGGTCTCCAATCATTCGGATCTTCAGCGAGGCGATGGTCTGCCCTTTCACCTGTGGGCGGCGAAAGAACTCCCGGAGAGGTGTCTGCTGTTTCCGCTTTTCCTGGAGCGTTCCCCGCGTGTGGCGGTGCGGAGCTTTAGGAGGGGTACCCGACGGCTCATGGCCCTCGGTTTTCTGTTCGATGGTCCCAGAGGAGGTTGGCAGGGGCAGTCGCGCCGTGGGTGTGACGCTCCTCATGGCTGCCCTCCCACCGATCGCAGCAGCTTGGGTGCGACCCCGGGCCCCACCAGCTTGCCCGCAATCAAGGCCAGGAACTCGGGCATGATGAAGGCGATGGCCACGACCCGTGAACCGATGGAGATTCGCTTGAGCATCTCATTGGCCGCCTCGTCTCGCGCCTCTTTGACCGTGTCGGTGCGGTTCAAGTTGGCGCGGTCGGCTTGGACCAGGCCATTGCCGAGCCCGATCAGCCACCCGCTCACCCCGGCGATCACGGGCACAATTACGCTCACGCAGAGCAAGCTCAGGAGGACCCGGTTGCGCACTTCCAGCGCTTCTCGGCCCCCGAAGACCTCGCGCGGGAACTTGAAGTTTTGCAGGGAGCGCAGGTGCCCCAGGAAGCTGACCGGGTCGGGCATACGAAGAAAAGATCCTCAAAATGGCTGGGTCAGTGATCTAAGGTTGTCTCGGGTTCCTCCCGGTAGTTGCGGGGGGTTAGATAATGGATTCGGCCTTTGACCCGTGATTTTTTCTGCTTATCTTGACCAACCGGATGAGCGTTAGGGGCTGGCGGCGGGTTCACGCCTGGGCCTGGCAGCTTGTGGCTTTTGCAGGATGGCTCTGGCCGGTCTCCACTTCCCACGGCGACACCCCGGAGGTTCCGGGCTACATCGAGGTAGAGAATCCGGCTTTCCCTCCGCTCCCGTCAAAGGTCGAGGCTCGGCCTTCGGCGATCCGCTACCGATTGGAAGACTTCGAGCCCTACTTCGCGCCAGGGCCGCTCGCGCAGGCCAAGGCGGAGTTTGACGCAGGCCGCTATGCGCAGGCGGCCGCGATCCTCGATGCGCAGGGGGAGGCGGTGCCCGACCCGGTTCGCTATCTCCGCGGCCTGAGCGCCATCCGGTCCGGCAGGTTGAAGGAGGGAGCCCGCGAGATGACCCAGCTGGCCGGTAGCTATGCGCCCCTGCGCGATCACTGTCTTATCCACGCGGCCGGCGCGCGAGAAGAGTTGGGGGAGTGGAAGGCGGCCGCGTCGCTCTTCGCCGAGATCGATTCCAGCTCCCGCCTCTACTCCGACGCCCGCTTCGGCCTGGCCCGCGCCCTCCGAAAGCTCGACGATCTCGGCGGTGCTCTGTTGGCGCTGCAGCCCCTCAACGGCCTGGCGGCGCCGATGTGGGGTCGCGACCTTGGGGCGGAGGCGCTCGCAGTGACGGCCGAGCTCGCCCGGGCG
>JBGTHI010000859.1:0-8671 GCA_041746295.1 Myxococcaceae bacterium | reverse complement strand
GGCGCCGAAGCGGAACAGGGCTGGCGCCGCTTTTCCAATCGCGGAGACCGCCACCTGGCCGCCGACCACCCCTATGCGGCAGACCTCAACCTCTTCGGTCAGGGCTCGCTCTTCCAGCTTCTGGACGAGACCGCCACCGCGGGCGGTGAGGCCCAGCTCGCGGCCTGGCTGGCTGCGGCGGCCGAGCCCCAGACGGTGGGAGAGCGGCAGGAGATCATCCGGGAGCTGCGAGAGGCGACCGACTTCCGCCAGGCGCTGATGACCGAGCTCGAGCTGCTGCGGCCCTCGACCGACGGAAGTCAGAAGTCGGATCCCGGCCCCTTCATCGGCTGGGCCGAAGCGCCACCCGACCTCGAGGCGATCCGCTGGGCGCGCCCCTTGGCCTGGCCACTGCCCGTGGTCACCGCGGCCCTGTTCGTCCTAGGGCGTTGGGACGTGGTGCCAAGACCGGCCTTCTGGGCGACGCTGGCGTTCCAGCTGGCGGTGGCGGCCATCTGCGCCAGGCCTTTGGGCCGACTCTACCGGGGCATCGCTTCGCGGGAGCGTCGCTTTCGCCGCTACGAAGAGAGCTTCAGGGTTCTGGAGGGGGCACCACCCCCCTTCCACCCCTTCGATGAGAAGGCCGCCGAGCCGGCATCGGTAGCGCTCGGCCGATTTGGACGGCTCTTCGCCTTCGCCGAGTTCCGGCAGTCTCCGCAGCTCCATGCCGCGATTCAGGCGCTGACTCTCTGGGATCTCCACTGGCTCTTCCGGCTGGAGGACTGGCGGCGGCGCTCCGGCGGCCAGGTTCGAGGCTGGTTCGACGCGCTGGCGCGGACCGAGGCGTTGCTCAGCTTCGCGGGCTTTGCGCACGATCATCCCGACTTTACCTTCCCGCGGATCGAACAAAGAGGGGAGAACGAGGCGCCCCACCTGGAGGCGGGCGGGCTTGGCCACCCTCTCCTCTCGCATCCGGTGCGAAACGACCTGTCGCTCAATGGCTCGACCCGAGCGTTGATCATCACCGGCTCCAACATGTCCGGAAAGTCCACGCTGTTGCGAGCCATGGGGCTCAACGCGGTCCTGGCTCAGGCGGGTGCGCCGGTTTGCGCCGAGTCTCTCTCGCTCTCTCGGATGCGGGTCCTTACCAGCATGCGGCTCTCCGACTCGCTCGAGCGCGGCCTCTCCTACTTTCATGCGGAGGTGCAACGGCTCGCCTCGGTGCTGGACGGTGCGCGCGCCGCGCGAGGGGAGGCGCTGTTCCTCCTGGACGAGATGCTGTTGGGCACCAATGCGCGGGAGCGGCAGCTGGCTTCGCGCGGCGTGCTCAAGCTCCTCTTGGAGACGGGCGCCATCGGGGCTGTCACCACCCACGACCTGTCTCTGGCCGAGTGGGCGCGGGAGGTGGGGCTGGGGCTCCACAACGTTCATTTCCGCGATCTGCTCGAGGGCGACGAGATGCGGTTCGACTACCGGATGCAGGAGGGGGTGGCCACGTCGACCAACGCGCTTCGGGTGCTGCGCAAGGCAGGGATCCCCATTGAAGAGCCGGGGCCCCCCACCGGCCACGAGCCCCGAAAAGACTGAGGTTATGGCAGTAGATTAGGCCGACCTCGGCCTCTTTCCAGGGCTCCGCTCCCCGATCAGCGCTCGCCGTGAGCCAGTGCCCCGTCCGCGGCTCAAGCTCCGGTCAGTGCAGCGGGGAGATCGAAGAAGTCCACGGCGCCGGTTTCTAGAGCGTATTCGGCGCCGACCACCGCTAACTGGCCATGCGCGATGCGCTGCTCAAGCAGCTTACTGGCGTGGCGAAGGTGGTTCGCCGCGGCCCGGACATTCGCGCGCGTGGCCCGCTGGAGCAGCAGCTCCGGGTCCCCGCCATAGCTTGGACCACCGCCAGCTGGGTGCCGAAGGTAGCGGCGGCGAACTCGACGCTGCCCACCAAGGAGGGTGCCGCGACGTTGCCGGCTACACGTACGACGAAGAGGTCGCCCAGGCCGCAATCGAAGATCAGCTCAGCGGGGACCCTAGAGTCCGAGCAGCTGAGCACAATCGCGAACGGATACTGGCCCTGCGCAAGCTCGGGCTGGTGAGCTTGGCGGCCAAGAATCTCCGAGCTGCGCACCCTGTTCATAAAGCGTCCGTTCCCCTCCCGAAGTCGGCCAAGAGCGACAGACGCAGACGGCGTGACGATACCCGCTTCACTCACGACAGCTCCTCCATGGTTCGGTAGGACGACACAGGTATGAAGCTCAGGAGGGTGCCCAGGCCCACGCTCGCCGCCGGCACCAGAAAACTGAGGAAGCCCAGATGACTGGCCACCGGAAGCATCAGCATCCCACCCAACGTGAAGGCGATCAGCTTTCCTCCGCGGAGCATTGCGCTCCGGATGGCACTGTGTCGAACCTCGCCCCGGGCGAAGATCACCGTGGCGAGGTGGACCCCCAGGTCGGTCGCGGTGCCAGTCAAGTGAGTGGTACGAACGGTCATTCCGGTGCTGGTAGCCACAGCGGCGTTCTGCAAGCCCATCGCGAAGCTGAGCAGGTACAACATGGCGAACTCTGCCGGCCGCTCAATCTCCCCGCCAAACTCCCCAAACGCCCCGATCCGTCCCAACATTGCGACCCCAACCAGCAATCCCACCACAAGTAGGAGGGGAACCGAGTAGTAGGGCTTCTTGCCGCGGTAGTACCTGCCGTCGATGGCCAGCACCGAGGTCATCGCTCCGAAGATGAAGCAGAGCAGAACGGTCAGGTACTCCAGCTCGATAAGCCATCTCCCAGCGTTCAGGCCAAGCCGGGTCGCGGTGCCCGTGACATGACTCACGAACGTCTGCGCGGATAAGAAAGCGATCGCGTTGACGCTCCCCGCGCCGAACGCCAACAGCAGCCAACTGGGTGCATGTCTAGGTGAGAAAACCTGCTCGGGTTTGTGCAGCGCCAACATCGGGTTCCTCCGTGCCGGGAGAATGCGGCGGGAAGCGCACCATGACAACGGAAAGTGTCAATGCGCCAGCCAAGAGCTGAAGAGAATCGATAAATCGAGCGAGCAAGGACGAGGTCGAGGAGCCGGTGGGACCCAACCGCGGAGCGTACAAGGATGTACGTGAGGAGTTGGGGGGACCGGCGACTTCCCCCCAAAGCTTACAAGGGTGGGCAAGCCCCCCGAGACGCGGTTGCAGATCGTCCGAAGTCTGATTGAGGCGGCAGAACTCTCCGGATTCAGCTACGCTGAAGCCTTGCTGGATCCAAGAACCCCAGGGACCAATACAAAAGTCCAATGGATCGATTGACCGCGGGCGTCGAATACTCAGATCAGGCCTTCCGGTCGCTGCAGGCGGCGCAGGTGCATCAAGCGGTTGCAGACATGGTTCAGGGCTTGCTGATCTTCGAAACCGAGGGTCCCAGGCCGAGCTAGGGGGATGCACAGCCGGGCCCGATGTCGGACTCTGGCGCTAAGGTGGGGCGATCCACCGGTGGAGATCGCCCCCTCGCAGCTTCTATCGGGTCGCCCGCTTCAGCCGCCGGTCGGAGAGCGCCAAGTACGCGGGATCCACGTCGATCCCCACGTAGCGTCGGCCCATCTTCAGGGCGGCTACGCCAGTAGTGCCGCTGCCGTTGAAGGGATCCAGGACGAGGGCATCCTCCTGCGTGCTGGAGCCGATCACCCGCTCCAGCAGGGCGAGCGGCTTCTGGGTGGGGTGGCGCCCTTCGGACTTCTCGCCCTTGCGGGGGGTGATCTGGGTCCAGACGCGGCCGGCGCCGTCGGCGGAGAGCTCCTCTTCGCCGGCACGAGGCAGGTTCCAGACGTCCCGCATCTGCTTCCCGCCGTTCTCGGCCTTCATCTGCGAATAGTTGAAGGTGTGGAGCAGCTTTCCTTTCTTCTTGGTGCCTCCGCCAGGGGCTGCCCAGATCAGCAGCTCGGTGGAGTGGGTGAAGAAGCGGCAGGAGAGATTCGGGGTGGCGTTTGGCTTGTACCAGGTGACCGTGTTCAACAACCGGAAGCCCAGCCGCTGCATCGCGAACCCCACCGAGAAGATCACGTGCTGGGTGCCGGAGACCCAAAGGGTACCGGTCGGCTTTAAGACGCGGCGGCAGGTCTCCAGCCAATCCATCGTGAACCGATGGTCCTCCTCGACGCCCCGCGAGCGGTCCCATTGCCCCTTGCCGACGGGAACCCGCTTGCCCCCCTGGCAGGTAGAACCACCATTCGAGAGGAAATACGGCGGATCGGCGAACACCAGATCGAAGGTCGCATCCTCACAATGCTCCAGGAGCGCGAGGCTGTCCCCTTGGAAGAGGCGGTAGCCGGCCCCCTTGGCGAACTGATGCTGGTTCAACAATGCAGGGGGTGATCTCAATGCGATAGTCGCTCGGTCCGCGTACATCTGGCCTCCTCAGATCAGGTCCGCGAACGTTAAGGCTACATCCCCCTACAAAAAACTTAATTGTCAATCCGCGTGAGTTACGCCTTGGCCTTGGAGGCCTTCGCCTTCGGGGCGGCCTTCGCTTCCGGCGCCGGAGCAACCTTCGCCTCAGGCTTGGTGCCGCCAACGAGGTTGCCGTACTTCTTCCGGAACCGCTCGACGCGACCTTCAGTGTCCATCAGCTTCTGCTTGCCGGTGAAGAACGGGTGGCAGTTGGAGCAGATTTCAACGTGGAACGAGCCGCGGGTGGAGCGGGTCTCGATCACGTTCCCGCAGGCGCAGGTGACGCGCGAGGGGGGATAGACGGGATGCAGTCCTTCTTTCATGTGCGTGTCTCCGATTCGCCCTTCCCCAGTGACAAGCACCGGAGGTCTGGCGAGGGTGGGCGGCGCTTATAACGGCCGCCTCCCCCGAACTCAAGCCTCGCGCGGGGCCAGCAGATCCGTCATTCCGCCGCGCATATCGCGGCTGCTTTACAAATCTGGCGCTTTCAGGGCAAAGCCAACGAGTCGACTGCCTACCGCCAAGTGGCAAACCAGGGAACTCCGCCCGTTCACGCCTCCAGCGCGTGCTGCCCCAGCCACGAGCGCCGTGATGGCACCCCGCCCCTCCCGCCCCCCTTAAGAACTCCGCCCGAACACCCTTGCCGGCAGATCGCGCTCAGCCTCACCGACACACGAACTCGGGCACCACCGCATTCGCTGTTCAACTAGCGGCGCTTCTTGGAAGAAAAGCCCTTCTTTTCAAGCTCAGCCAGCCGCGCCTTGGCGGTCCGGGCGGCATCCGACTTGGGATAGCTCTTCACCAACTCTTCCAGCGCCATCTTCGACTCATCCCGCATCTTCAGCTTCTCGAAGCAGGTGGAGGAGCGCAGATAGGCATCGGCCACCGGCCTGGACTTGGGGAAGTCCTGAATCACCTTGCCGTACTCGAAGAGCGCCTCGCGGCACTTGTCCTCGCCGACGAACGACTCCCCCAAGCCGTAATGAGCGCTGGCAGCCAGCTCGTCTTTGGGCCACTTCTTGATGAACTCACCGTAGAGCTGCCGGGAGAGCAGCGCGTCGCCCTCCGCCGCCTTGGATTGCGCCAGCTCCAAGAACTCGCGCTTGCCCGAAGGACGCTGGAGCTCCTCAGACTTGCGTCGCGCCTCGGCCGCCTTGATCGCTTCGGAACCGCGCAGCTCGGTGAACTGCTTCTGGTTGTCTTCGTTCAGCTTCTGCAGCGAGGCCTCCAGCTCTCCGATCTTGTGCTGGTATCCCTCCACCAGCCCCCGCAGCGAGGAGAGGTCCTCCAGGGTCTTCTGCAGCTGGACTCCGATGTCGGCATCGGTGCGCCTGGAGGCCTTGTCCAGGCTCTCCAGGGACTGATTGACCTGCGTCTGCGCGGTCTTGATCCTCGCCTCCAGCCCCTCGTTCTGACCCGAGAGCCGATCGACCCGGGCCTCCAGGGCACGGCCGCGATCCGCCGGGTAGAAGCAGCCGTTTCCTCCCGTCGCTCCAGCCGCCACTAGTAGCCACAGCGCCGCGTTCCGTCGGTTCAATCGAATCATCGCATCCGTCCATCCGCCGGGAGCACAGCCCGGCACAGAAAGGTGTACAGCCGCTCCGGGTCCAACACCGAGACCTCACACCCTTCAAGCAGGGCCGGCCCCCGGAAGCAGCCCTCCAGGCCGCTTTCTCCCATTTCGACGCTCGGCGGCTCAACCTTCACCAGCCCCGCTACCTCCGAAACACTCAGTGCCAACGGACCACCCGAGGAGCGCAGAAGGACGGCGCGGCGGGCCTTGCCGGATCCCTCAGGGGGCTCAGGCGCATCCGTCGCCAGGTCGATCAGGGGAACCACCTCGCCGCGGTGGGCGATCACACCTTGAACTGGCGCGGACGCGCCAGGCACCCGCGTAGGAGAGGAGATCTCCAAAACCTCGAAGGAACGGTCCACCGGGGCGGCGTACCACCGCCGCCCGCGGCGGAAGAGCAGATATTCCACCTTCTATCGCTGGTGAATCTCGACGCGGCGGTTTTGAGCCCAGGCCGCCTCGTCGGAGCCGGAGGCGACAGGCTTGCTCTCGCCGTAACCTACGGTGTCTATCGAGGGGCCGGAGACCCCCAGATCCTGAAGGTAGCGCTTCACCGATGCCGCTCGCCGATTGGAGAGCTGCATGTTGAACTCCTCGGTGCCGCGGTCGTCGGCATGTCCCTGAAGAAAGACCTTCTTCTTGTCCTTCTTCAGGCAGTCAGCCACGTCGCTGAGCTGCTTCTCCGCCTCGGGGCTCAGGTTGTAACGGTTGAACTCGAACCGGATCGGCTCCATCGAGCAGGAGCCGCTGGACTTGGAGCAGTAGCCCGCGAGGCACTCCTCGCCGCTGCCACAGTCGCCGGTGGAGCTGCAGGCCTTGCGCGCATCGGCCTGACAGCGGTTGTTCACACAGCGGCCACTGGTGCAGTCGGCGTCGGTGGCGCAGGTGGGATCGATGCACTGACCGGCCTCGCAGCGCTTGCCGGGACCGCAGTCGGTGTCGGAGCCGCAGCCGCGCGGAACGCACCTGCTGCCGTCACAGGTGAAGCCTTCCTTGCACTGAGCATCGGTCGCACACTCACGGCACTGCCCCTGAACGCAGACCTCGCCCTGTGCCTTGCACTGCTCGTCCGAGCTGCAGTTCGGATACTTGGTTGAACAGCCCGAGCCGACGACCAGCGCCAGGAGCGCGAGTCCGAGTGAAATGCGACGCATAAACCCTCCGGCCGATGGGCCGTGACGTGAGTTGAAGATCTGGACGGGGCAGTCTGCCCGCGGCCGGAGGGAACTCTCAAGCTTTTTGCGCACCTCGGCGGATATTGGAGACGGTGGCCGGGTTGGGACCGCAGGCGCGGAACCCAAGAGCGGAGCCGCCTCGGGTCATACGGCGTACTCCGCCCAGACCGGCGCGTGGTCCGAGGGCTGCTTCCCCTTGCGGGCCTCCCTGTCGATCTCCGAGGCCTCGCAGCGCTCCGCCATCGGCCGGGTCGCCAGCAGGTAGTCGATCCTGAGGCCGCGGTTCTTGGGGAAACCGAGCATCCGGTAGTCCCACCAGCTGAACTTCTGCTCCGAATGGTGCTGTCGGAAGCTGTCGACCAGACCAAAAGCGCACAGGGTCTTTACCGCATCGCGCTCGGGAAGCGTGAAGAGCGTCTGGCCTTCCCAGGCCACCGGGTCGTAGACATCGATCGGCTCGGGGGCCACGTTCCAATCCGCGCCCAGAACCAGCGGCTCATCCGGCCGGTGGCGGCGATCCAGATAGTGGCGCAGCCGCTCGTACCAGTTGAGCTTGTAGAGGTAAGCCGGCGATCCGACCGCCTGGCCGTTGGGCGCGTAGAGGCTGACCACCCGGACGCCGTTCACCGTCGCGGCGATCACCCGCGCCTGGGGATCCTCCACGCCATCGTCCAGCCCCCGCAGCACATCTCGCGGCTCCTCGCGCGAGACGATCGCCACGCCGTTGTAGGTTTTCTGGCCGTTGACCGCCGCGAAGTAGCCGGCTTCGCGCAGCTCGGCGAGAGGGAAGCAGTCCTCCTCGCACTTGAGCTCTTGAAGAAGCAGCACGTCGGGCGAGTGGGCCTTCAGCCAATCCTGCAGCCGCTCCTGTCGGGCGCGGATCGAATTGAGGTTCCAGGTGGCGATCTTCATCGGCTTTTGTCCATCCCACGCTCGGCCACAACTTTCCACCGCGTCGGCACGGCCCGAAGCGGTAACCTCTCGCCCCTGATGCACGACTCTGTTCAGAATGCTCGAAGGCCCGCCACCGCCGTCGATAAGCTCCGCCTCTGGGCGAAGCGGCTGGCGCTGCTGGCGGCCGCGGGGGTCCTCTCGGTGGCGTTGGCCGTTACCGTGCTCCTCTTCTATTTCGACAGGCAGCTTCCCTCCGTCGAGGCGCTGCGCACCTACCGGCCGCCCCAAGTCACCAAGGTGACCTGCGCCGACGGCACGGTCTGCGCCGAGTTCTACCAGCAGCGCCGGACCCTGGTGGCGGTGGAGTCGCTGCCCGACCACGTGAAGAACGCCTTCCTCGCCGCGGAGGACGCCGAGTTCTACCACCACGAGGGGCTCGACTACTTGAGCATGGCCCGCGCGCTAGTGAAGGCGGCGATGCCCGGCAATCGCCTCACCGGTGCATCGACCATCACCCAGCAGGCCTGCCGCAATCTGCTGTTGAGCCAGGAGAGGACCTTCGCGCGCAAGGTGAAGGAGTGGATCCTCACGCCGCGGATGGAGAAGGCACTGACCAAGGAGCAG
>JBGTHI010000858.1:0-4348 GCA_041746295.1 Myxococcaceae bacterium | reverse complement strand
CCGATTGCCTCGGCCTCCTCCGCCAGTACCTCCTTGCGGGCCGTTGCTTGCGCCTTCATCACACCAGCCTGGGTTCAGCCCAGGCGGCCCCGCAGCAGGCCCTCCAGGGCCCGCCACGGCGGCGGCCGGGCCGACCTCCGTCTGCTGCTCCTACGCCCACCTACGCCTTTCTCTGCCCTCTCCGGCTGTCTCGGCAGCTCCCAAGCCGACCGTCGCGGCCACTTGAGCAAGGCCGAACCCAGTGTTGGAGATCCCATGACCACCACCACCCTCAGCTACCAGGGCAGCCGGATCCGCCTCCGCGGCGCTATGCTGAACCTGATCGACATGTGGCAGGCCGCAGACCTGATGTTCCTGACGATCTCGGCGCAGGACCTGCTGCTCGTTGCTCGGCCGTAGCGCGCCAGGCGCGGGCCCGGCATCAAGCCATGCGCAGCGCGCGCTTATCCACGACATCCCCGCGGGCTGCATTGGCTGGGGTGCGCACGGCCGGTGCGGTAAACTCCGGCTGACAAGCAATCGCCTCGAAAGATGAGAGCCAGAGCACCGCGACGCGGTCAGCCACACGCTGTGGTGCACCGTGTGGGTTGCAAGAGACTTCTGCGTCTGTCGAGGAACACTTCTGGCATCTATTCAGCTCCCCAGCGTCAGGCCGTAGCTACCACTACGGGTCAGAAGCAGGGCGGGGTTGGACGGATCAAGCTCAATCTTCTGGCGAAGGCGGTAAATGTGCGTCTCAAGCGTGTGGGTGCTGACCGCATTGTTGTAACCCCAGACCTCGTTCAGCAGAATCTGCCGTTCCACCGGCCGACCACCGGCGCCGTAAAGGTACTTCAGGACTTCGGCCTCTTTCTGCGTCAGACGAATTTTGCGGTTGCCCGCGGTGTCTAGCAGCATCCTGGATGAAGGTCGGAAGGTGTAACGGCCGACCACGAAGGTGGCATCCTCGGAGGTGTCAAAGACCCGCAGCTGCGCCCGCAGTCGCGCCATCAACTCAGAAATCCGGAATGGCTTGGCGATATAGTCGTTAGCGCCCGCGTCCAGGCCGCGAACGATGTCCTGTTCGCCATGCACGCCGGTGAGCATGAGGATCGGCATGCGCTGCCCCTGCTTTCGTAGCCGCGCACAGAGATCTCGGCCATCGCCATCCGGCAGTCCGATGTCGAGGACTATCGCGTCGTAGCGGGCGTGAGGCACGCGGAGCAGGGTCTCAGCTTCGGCCGCAGTTGCAGCTTCATCAATCAGGAACGCGCCATCGAGCTGCATTTCCTCGACGAGCGTCTCACGCAGGCCAACGTCGTCTTCGATGACGAGAACAGGGCGAGGGGGCGGCAACAAAACCTCCTGTGAATCAAACAGATATGCGGTGCTGGAGTTCTAAAGGAAACGATATCTCTTAGCTGTCGTCTTTTGTCATTTCTGTTGAATGCAGCGTTATCTGTCGGATGCTGCGCCCGATCCTGCTACGCTGCCTTCGTCCACAGGCTGACCGCTTGGGAACCTGATCACCCCGGTTTCTCGATCGCCTTCGGTTGGTCTCCGACAGCCTGGAGGCACGCACCACGACAGCGGAGCCGACATGACCAAATCAGCCCGCCGCGGACCAACAGCAGGCCTTGTCCTTTGTCTGCTGGACACGGCCTTTTTAGTTTTGGCTTGGCGTATGACGACGCTTTTGACCGGAGGCGATCCACCTGGGATCAGCGGACTGCTCTTTCCCGCCTCCGTCCTGCTATTTCTCTACGTCCTGGGCTTGTATCGGCGCGAGGCGCTCATCGAGATCCGTCGATCACTCGGACGTCTGCCAGCGGCCGCCGCCTTTGGCAGCCTTATGGCCTGGGGAGCTTTGTCCGTCCTGCCGGAGCGGTTTGGCAGCCCGGACCTGCACCTGCACTTTGCGGCCTCTGTGCCGTGCTTCGCAGCGGCGGGCCTGGCCGCACGCTTCCTGTTCTTCCTGATTTGCCGGCGAGGTGCCTTCCGACGCCGCCTCCTGATCATCGGCGCAGGCCGCCGCGCATGGGATCTGGTCTGGCTGCTCCGGCGAGAAGGACGGACCCTGGCCTTCGACGTGGCGTTCCTGCACGGGCAAGGCATGGGCGAGGTGGATCCACGTCTGGTTGTCGAACCTTGGCGCAGTGTTGTCCCGTCCAGCGGTTCCATCCTCGCTACGGTCCGCAGCCTGGACCCCGACCAGATCGTAGTGGCGCCGGACGAGCGCCGCGGACTGGCCCTGGAGGGCCTGCTCGCCTGCAAAATGGCGGGATACCCTGTGAGTGAGTATACGCAGTTCCTGGAGAGGGAGATCGGGCGGATCGATCTCAAGCGCCTCGACCTGGGCTGGCTTCTCTACTCCAACGGATTCTCGATGAGAATCGTCGACCGCGTATTGAAGCGCGCACTCGATATCCTCGTGAGCGCGATCTTGCTGCTGTTCGTCGCTCCAACGCTCTTATGCGCCGCCATGGCGATCAAGCTCATTGATCGCGGGCCCGTCATCGACCGGCAGACCCATGTCACGCGCGCCGGCCGTGTCTTCGGCATGATGAAGCTGCGCACAACTGCCACGAGGGCAGGAGCCCAGCCTGCCGAACTGGCAGCCATACGGAAGCTGCGCATGACGCCGGTCGGGGGGTTCCTGCGCCGCATGCGGCTTGATGAGGTGCCGCAGCTTGTGAATGTCCTGAAGGGTGAGATGTCCCTGGTCGGTCCTCAGGCCGATTGTCCCGAGCTGGCCCGGGATCTCGCTGCCAGGCTGCCCCTGTATGCGGAACGGCAGCTCGTTCGCGCCGGCCTCACCGGCTGGGCGCAGGTCAACAACCCCAGTGGGACGTCCCTAAACGCGGCACGCTCAAAGCTGAGCTACGACCTGTTTTACGTAAAGAACTTCAGGATCGGGTTCGACCTGTTAATCATGCTCCAGACCCTGCGGGAGGTGTTCTGGCCTGACGAGCCGCTGTAGTGCCTTTTATCCGATCAGCCAGAAGAAGCCCGCCATGATGGCTAGCCACAGCAGTATCGACACCGCAGCAATCAGGGGAAGGGCAGTTCGTGCGCGGAGGCGGTCCGGGAGGACCGGTGCCAGTGCAAGGTCGACGAGCGGAACTCTGAAGTCCTGAGAGCGGGACATTGCTTCCTCCTGCGTACGATAAAGATGCAGAACGATTGCGCCAAGCGCAAGGATTTTCGAGGGCTCTTGCAATGACCTGCGGCATCGCCCTCCGGCCTTGCGACGAGGCTGGTTCGATCGGTTAGGCGACGCTTCGTTGCGGGCTCGACCACCCGAATGTGATCCGAAAAATCGTGCTGTTCCTGCACGCCCGTGGCGCCGGTACATCCGGGCCGTCCGGATCCCGAGACTACGGCGCCGATCAAAGCCATGCCTGCCCGCCGGCAATGACGCGGTCCAATTCAGACATGGGTCGCCGGGGTTCGGCGGCGGAAGCAAGGTGCGCGCAGACAGCAAAAAGCCGCCCGTTAGGGCGGCCCTTCGTGGCGGATAGGCGAGTAGCCGGTCCGGTCCTGAAGGCGTCCTGCCCCGTCAGGGGTTAGCTGACGAGTTAGTAAGTCGGGCGAACCGTGACGGTTGTTGAGGCGGGTGGCGGCGCAACGACGACTGGCGCTGGCTGCATTATGACTGTCGACGGTTGCGCGGCAGGAGGGCTGGTGACGGTGGTGCAAGCGGTTACGAGGAGGGCTGCGCCAGCCGCACTCAGGATACGGGCTAGGGAGGTCGTCGGGGTCATTGCATGGCGCCTTTGAAAATGTTGAACTTTTCACCCCGCGTGCGCGAGGCAATCGATAGCGTAGAGGCGGCCTAGAACGTTGGCGCCCTAGGTCCGGTGTTTACTGGCTTGCGCCGGAGGATATGCTGAGTGGGTTTCCGACTCGGTACGTTCACGCGCCCGCTCCCAATAGTCCTCTGCCCTGCCCTCCGCCTTTCCCTCTAGCTCCCACATCAGAAAGGCGCGGTCGCGAACAGCCTGCTCAGGCTCAGGCTCAAACCCAGGCTCGATGCCAATTTTCGTATCCGACACGTTGGCCGCCTTCAATTATAGCGCAGTCGAAAGCTCACTTTTTCTTGCACAAAACACAAGGTGATTGTCGAACTAGACTACATGTCCAGACAAAATCGCCGCCCGATGGACGTCGAAATCATTTTGAACAGCGGCAGTCCCTGGAATGTCATGCCGATGCGCAACCGCAGCGACTGATCCTGAGCCACCGCCGCCACGTCCTCACCATCTCGGGCACCTCCCGCGCCCAGGTCCACGCGCAGAAATCCCCTGAGGAAGCTCAGGCCGGTCAGGGCATCGGCATTGACGAGTGGGCGTGGCGTCGGCGGCAGGCG
>JBGTHI010000857.1:0-6354 GCA_041746295.1 Myxococcaceae bacterium | reverse complement strand
GAGGCCCCGGCCCGCTGCCCAGGTCCAGCACGCTGCGCGGGCACGATGGCAGCTCGCCCAGGATCTGCCGTCCCTGGCTGTAGGAGACCGGCCAGTAGAAGAGCAGGTAGGCCCCCAGCAGCTTGGGGTCGTCCATGTAGTGGGCGCCCGCCAGTGCCCGCTCGCGGGTCAGCCCCATCGACAGCCTCTTCACTGCCATCGCAACCTCAAGCAGCTCGTTCGGCGTGAGCCGATTGGGTGGGAGGCCTTCCGGCACCCGCGCGCTTCGCTGAGAGCGCCAGACGGTTAGCAGATGAGGGATCCATTTCTCCAGGCGCCCGTTCATCGAAGATGCTCTTGGACGAATCGAGTCAGAGGTGCGCCCATGGAGTGCCACCAGAGCGCGTCGCGCGCTTTGGTGTCCAACTCGACCAGATGTCTCCCGCTCACCGGGTCCACCTGGATCGATTCCAGGGGATATCCCTCCACGCGCCAAAGGCTGGGAGGGCTCAGCCAGAGGCAAGGGCTGTTCACCACTGTCTCCGCCAGCCGTCCGTCGGGAAACGCTCGGTGTCCATGCCAGGGCCGTATCACCTTTCCCGCCGTGTTAGAGCAGACGGATGTCGATGATTTCCGTCCGCGACCTTCAAAAGGAATATCGGGTCCACAAGCGGCCGCCGGGGCTAAGGGCCGCCTTCTCGTCCCTCTGGCGACGCAGTTACGAAACCGTGAAAGCGGTGGACGGCATCAGCTTCGAGATCCAGCCGGGCGAGCGGGTCGGCTTTCTGGGGCCCAATGGCGCAGGAAAGACCACCACCCTCAAGGTTCTGGCCGGGCTGTTGCACCCGACAGCCGGCGAGGTGCAGGTCAATGGCCACACGCCGTCCCGGCGCGAGGACGCCTACCTTAAGCAGATCATGCTGGTGATGGGGCAGAAGCAGCAGCTGATCTGGGACCTGCCGCCCTCCGAGACCTTCGAGCTGAACCGCGCGATCTATGACCTGCCGGCCGTTCAATACCGGGAGACGCTGGCGGAGCTGACCCGGCTGCTGGAGCTGGAGCCGCTGGTCTCCAGGCCAACCCGGCAGCTGTCGTTGGGCGAGCGAATGAAGTGTGAGCTGGCAGCGGCGCTGATTCACCGGCCCCGAGTGCTCTTTCTCGATGAGCCGACCATCGGCCTCGACGTCTCGATGCAGGTCATTTTGCGCAACTTCATCCGCGACTACAACGCCCGCTTCGGGGCAACTCTGATCCTGACCAGCCACTACATGGACGACGTGGCGGCGCTCACTCCCCGGGTGATCGTGATTGACAAGGGACGGCTCTCCTACGACGGCGGACTGGACGCGCTGTCGCAGCGGGTCCGTCCCGAGAAGCGGGTGGTGTTCCGGCTGCAGCGGCCGGTGGAGGCTTCCGCGTTCGAGCCGCTCGGCAAGGTGATCTCGGTGGACGCGGAGGCGGCGGTGCTGCACGTGCCGCTGGCCACGGTGACCGAGGTGGTGGCCAAGGCGTTGGCCAGCCTGCCCATCCGCGATCTAACCGTGGAGAACCCGCCCCTCGAAGAGGTGATGAGCGAGCTTTTCGGTCGAAGCTTGGCGCGGGGAGCAGCGTGAGTCTTCGAAACACGGTTCGCTCCTTCCCCACCCTGCTGCGGATCGGCGTCTCGGAGGCGGTAGCTTACCGTGCCGAGCTGTTCATCTGGATCCTGGCGACCACCATGCCGCTGGTGATGATGGTCCTCTGGTCCACCGTGGCCCGTGAGGCTCCGGTGGGCCGCTTCAACGAGCAGGGGTTCGTGGTCTACTTCCTCTCCGCTTTCATCGTGAGGCAGCTGACCGGCAACTGGACCGCGTGGCAGATGAACTTCGATGTGCGGCAGGGGACGCTGGCGATGCGGCTACTCCGGCCGGTCCATCCAATAGCGACCTACGCGGCGGAGATCCTGGCAGCGGTGCCGCTGCGCATCCTGGTGGCATTGCCGGTCGCCGCGATCATGCTGGTGGCGGGAGGGAAGGGGCTGGTGCCGCGCGACCCAGCGGTCTGGGGACTATGGGCGATTTCGATCGCCTTCGCCTGGCTGATCGCCTTCTTCATCAATTGTGCGATCGGCGCTCTCAGCTTCTTCCTGGAGTCCAGTCTCAAGGTGATGGACGCCTACCTGGCGCTCTGGTTCGTCTTCAGCGGCTACACCATCCCGGTGGAGCTGTTCCCGTGGGGGCTCAAGAGGGTCGCGGACCTACTGCCCTTTCGCTTCGCCTTGGGATTGCCGATCGAGCTGATGACCGGTGCCCACGATCGGGCCCACGCTTTGGGGCTGGTGGCCACTCAGGCGCTCTACGTGCTGGGCACGGCCATTCTGGCTTTGGGTCTCTGGAGCCGGGGGACCCGGCGCTTCGCCGCATACGGGGGGTAGGGGGATGAGGCGGTATCTTCGGCTGTTGGCCATTCAGCTCCGCGCCTCGACCCTCCTGGCGATGCAGTACCGATTCGACTTCTTCATCGACGGGCTGCTCTCGCTCTTCTGGACTGTAACCGCTCTGATGCCGCTGCTCGTCGTCTTCGGACGTGGGGCCAGAGCCAGCATAGCGGGCTGGAGCTTCGGCGAGGCGCTGATGGTGACCGGCTGGTTCACGCTCCTCCAGGGGGTGATCGAAGGGGTGGTCAGCCCCAGCCTCACCAACGTGGTGGAGCATGTCCGCAAGGGGACGCTGGATTTCGTCTTGATCAAGCCGGCCGACGCGCAGTTCCTGGTCTCGACCGCGCGCTTCCTGCCCTGGCGGGTGACCAATCTCATCTCGGCGCTGGCGATCTTCGGCTACGGCTTCCATCTGCTCGGCCGCTGGCCTTCGCCACTACACGTCGGCCAGGCGTTGCTCCTGGCCCTCTGTGCCACCGCGACTCTCTACTCGCTCTGGATCGTCACGGTGAGCGCCGCCTTCTACGTGGTGAAGGTGGACAACCTGACCTACCTCTTCTCGGCGGTCTTTGACGCGGCCCGTTGGCCCAAGGAGGTGTTCCGGGGCTTCCTGAGCGCGCTGTTCACCTTTGTGATCCCACTGGCCCTGATGACCACCTATCCGGCCCGTGCTCTCCTGGGCTCCCTAGAGCCCTCCACTCTGGCCCTGTCGTTGGGGCTCGCGGCCCTCTTCGCCGTCCTCTCCCGGCGGATCTGGCTGCTCTCGATCGGGAAGTACACCTCCGCAAGCTCCTGAGCCCCAACTCCCAACCTTCGAAACAGTATGGTATGCGCCGGGGCTCCTATGGCATCAGAGCTCGAGCGGGAGGTCGCGCGGCGGCGGACCTTCGCAATCATCAGTCACCCCGACGCCGGTAAGACCACCCTCACCGAGAAGCTGCTGCTCTACGGCGGGGCGATTCACCTGGCCGGCAGCGTGAAGGCGCGCCGGGCCAGCCGCCACGCGACCTCCGACTGGATGGCGCTGGAGAAGGAGCGCGGGATCTCGGTCACCTCGTCGGTGTTGCAGTTCCCATATCGGGGCCATGCGGTGAATCTCTTGGACACTCCCGGCCACCAGGATTTCTCCGAAGACACCTACCGGACGCTCACCGCCGCCGACAGCGCGGTGATGCTGATCGACGCCGCCAAAGGCGTCGAGCCGCAGACCAAGAAGCTGTTCAAGGTCTGCAGGCTCCGACAGATTCCGATCTTCACCTTCGTCAACAAGCTGGACCGGTACGGCCGCTCCCCTTTGGAGCTGATGGACGAGTTGGAGTCGGTGCTGGGGATCCGCGCCTATCCGATGAACTGGCCGATCGGAATGGGGCCGGAGTTCCGAGGCGTCTACGACCGGGCGACCAAGCTGGTGCACCTGTTCGCCGCGGAGGGGCGGCACGGCGAGTCCGAGGTCGAGGAGAGATCGGTGCCGCTGAGCTCACCGGAGATCGAGACGATGCTCAGCGAGCAGGAGTTGGCGCAGCTCAAGGAAGACATCGAGCTTCTGGACACCGGCGGCGATGCCTTCGATCGTGGCAAGAGCGATCGGGGCGAGATCACCCCGATGTTCTTTGGCAGCGCGATGACCAACTTTGGCGTGCGGCCCTTCCTGGACGCGTTCCTGGATCTGGCGCCTCCCCCGGCCCCCCGAAAGACGGTGAGCGGCGAGGTAGCACCCACCGCGCCGCAGTTCTCCGGCTTCGTCTTCAAGATCCAGGCGAACATGGACCCGGCGCACCGCGACCGGATCGCCTTTCTACGGGTGGTCTCGGGCCGCTACGTGAAAGGGATGAGCGCCTACAACAGCCGGCTGGAGAAAGAGGTCCGGTTGGCCAAGCCCAGCCAGTTCATGGCTGCGGAGCGGACCTCGATCGAAGACGCCTGGCCTGGCGATGTGATCGGCCTTTTCGATCAGAGCCAGCCAGGCCAGTATCGAATTGGCGATACCCTGGTGGAAGGAAAGCCGCTGGAGTTCGAGGGGGTGCCGCGCTTCTCCCCGGAGCACTTTGCGATCATCCGCACCAAGGATCCCCTCAGGCGCAAGCAGATGGAGAAGGGGCTGGAGCAGCTGTCGGAGGAGGGGACGGTGCAGATCTTCCATCAGCTCAACATGGGGATGAAGGACCCGATCGCCGGCGTGGTCGGCGCGCTGCAGTTCGAGGTGCTCCAGTACCGGGTGCAGCACGAGTACGGCGCGCAGATCATCATGGACCGGCTGCCCTTCAGCCACGCCCGCTGGGTGGTGGGCGAGAAGTTCGATCCCAAGAGCTTCGACTGGGAGGGAAACCGCCAGACGGTGGAGGACCGCGACGGCCTCTATCTGGTGCTCTTTCGAGATGAGTGGGCGCTGCAGCACGCGGAGGAGAAGCATCCGGAGCTCAAGTTCGTGGCCGAAGCGCCGCGAGCCGGCGGGGCGCGGCGGCCGGTATGAACAGCTGCACGACAGGCGCTTCGCCTTCGCGACGCAACCGCTGGGCCGCAACTTCCTTCGAGCCAGCGGGATAACCGATGGATGGCTACCGCTGCCGGAATCTCCTCTAGATCTACTCCGGCGATACCGCCCACACCAGCCGCCGTGGCGGACGTCCGGCACGAAGTGACCGAGGCGTTCGAGAACACGCCGCCCGACTATCTCGATCAATGCTTTGCGCAACGAAACCCGGGTCCCAAGGCGGTGGGATCGATCTTCCAAGAGCCGCAGAGCCGGCAGACGTTGCTTGAGGCCAACTGGAGCCGCTTCAAGCATCCCCACGTGGCGCCGCCCTATCGGTCCTACCGAGCTGAGATTCCCGGAGCGCTGGGGGTGATCTGCTTGCACGAGCTTTACCCGCTCTCCTATCTCCGGCTCGCCGACACGCTCAAGAACGGTCAGATCAAGCCGATCGTGATCATACCCCGCTACCAACGCGAGCTCGTCGGCCACACCACGTTGATCGTCGGTCCCGATCCGCCAAGCGGCCTCAACCGCATCTGGAGCTTTCATCCGGGCGATCCGGTCCCGCCGCCTCCTCCTCAGCGGGCCAGGTTCGATGGGGAGCTGGTGTCGGTCAACGACGCCCACGCGATGGGCTTTGAGTGGGCCGACGTGGACGCCGGCTAGCCCAAACGACTGACGGTGTCGCAAACTGCTCAAGGCTTCATCTCACGCTGGATGGCACGAATGGCAGAAGCGGCCTGGTCCTGACCGCAGCTACCATCCGAAAGAAAGCCCTGGCGCTTGGGGGTGTCCTTTAATCGCTGAAGGGCAGGCAGCGCGTCCGGGTGCTTAAGCTCCTTGAGGCGCCTGGCAGCGATGCTCCGCACGCGGCAATCCGGGGGGTCGAGAGCCTGGGAGTAAGAGCTCACCAAGGGAAGTCCTTGCCCCGCGTATTCGATGTCGATGAAGCGCAGAGCTCCCCATTGCGCCTTTCCGTTGTCCTGGAGGGCGACCTCCTGGAGTTTCGGAAGAGTGCTCTCCTTCGGGAGGTGCTTAAGCGCTTCCCGAACAGTGGCGGATTCCTTCTGTCCGAAGTCCTCGGCGAGTCCCTCCAGCAGAAGCGGCTCAACGCTCTCCTCGCCGAGTGTCAATCCCTGTATTGCCTCCAGCTCATCGCCGTGGCGGCCGAGCTGGTGGAGCGCGGAGGCCCTCAGCATCGGGATGGATGGCGACTTCTCGCCCGAGCCGCCCTCGGCCAGGACCTGGAGCGCCTCGGATGCCCGGCGCTCCTCGATGAGTCGACGTGCACGCCGCGAGGGCTCATTCCAGAGGAGGAGACTTGCCGTTGCGACGAGCACCAGCGCCCCAGTCCCTCCACCCCAGATGAGGCGCTGGGGTGGGCTTAGTGTTCCCAGCCACGATCGTTGAGGCGATCAACGGCGGATCCGATCCGCTTCTTTACCGGGTAGAGGTTTTGCAGGTTGGGAGGTCGCCAGCAGTGAGG
>JBGTHI010000856.1:0-3402 GCA_041746295.1 Myxococcaceae bacterium | reverse complement strand
GGCGCGCGCGCGACGTCGGCCTGGGCCCGCGACGCCGCGGCGTTGGCCTGGGCCTGCACAATCTGCGGCTGGTTCTTGTCGGCATTGGCCAGCGCCTCCGCCAGAGTCAACGGCCCAGGACCACCTTCCGCCGCAGCGAGCAGCGACGCGGCGACCACCATCGAGAGGGTTGTCATTCGTACCTCAGTGCATCGATCGGATCTAGCCGCGACGCTTTGCGCGCCGGGTAGAGACCAAACGCGATCCCCACCAGGGCGCTGAAAACCACCGCCACCATCATCACATCCGGGCGTAGCAGAAGCGGCCAGCCGAACGACGCGGCGATCCGCTGCGCGGCCAGCACACCTCCGGCGAGCCCAATGATTCCACCCGCCACGGAGAGTACCAGCGCCTCCACCAGGAACTGGGCCAGGATGTCTCGCGGCCGGGCGCCCACGGCGATTCGGACTCCGATCTCCCGGGTCCGCTCGGTCACCGAAACCAGCATGATGTTCATGATCCCGATGCCACCCACCAGCAGCGAGACGGCCGCCACGCTGGCTAGGAGCAGGCTCAAGGTCTGCGTTCCCTGCTCCTGGGCCGCGGCGAACTCGGCCAGATTGCGCACCGAGAAGTCATCCTCGCCTCCGTCCGGGATGCGGTGACGATCGCGCAGCAGCGCGCCGATCTCCTGCTCCGCCACCCTCGTCGCCTGCGGCGAGACCGCACTCACCTGGATGATGCCATTGAGGTACTGCCCCAACCCTCCTTGGAGCTTGCTGTTGAACGTGCTGTGCGGAACGAAGACCGCGTCGTCATTGTCCTGTCCCATCGCCGATTGGCCCTTGGTGGAGAGCACCCCCACCACCTCGAAGGGAATCCCCTTGATCCGGACCCGCTGACCGATGGGATAGGCGCCAGCGCCGAACAGCTGCTTCACCACCGTCTGTCCCAGCACCGCCACCTTGTTGCCAGCCTCGACATCGGACGAGGTCAAGGTGCGACCCACGCCGATGGGCCAGTTGCGGATGTCGAAGTACTCCGGCGAGGTGCCCTGCACCAGGGTGGTCCAGTTCTGATCGTCGCTCTGGACCTGGGCCGAGAGCCGCAACACGGGCGCAGCGTACCGCACCGACGAGACCTCGTCGCGGATCGCCGAGAGATCGTTCCAGGTCAGGGTGGGCTGGGAGCCGAAGCCGCCCCGCGCGCCGCCCGCGCCACTGGAGCCGGAGAGGACAATCAGGAGGTTCGTTCCCATCGAGTTGAAGGTCGCCTCGACCTGCGCCTTGGCGCCCTCGCCGATCGAGACCACCGCCACCACCGCGCCGACACCGATGATGATTCCCAGCGAGGTCAGAAACGAACGGGTCTTGTTGCGGAGGAGGGCTCGGGCCGCGACCGCGAAGGTCTCCAGCTCGTTCATGGCTGCCCCTCCGCCTGAAACGGCGGAACGATCGCCTCCAGCGGCGTCTGGCGCTCGTCGAAGACCACCCCGCCGTCTCGCATCTTGATCACCCGGGCGGCGTACTGAGCGATGTCCGGCTCGTGGGTGACCAGCACTACGGTAATCCCGGTCCGCCCCAGCTCCTGGAACAGCGCCATCACCTCGATGCTGGTGCGCGAATCCAGATTGCCCGTCGGCTCGTCACCCAAAATCACTTGCGGGCGATTGACCACCGCCCGGGCGATCGCCACCCGTTGTTGCTGACCGCCCGAGAGCTGAGACGGGGTGTGTTCGAGCCGCTGACCCAGACCGACCTTCTGCAAGGCCGCGACGGCGCGCGCCCGCCGCTCGCGCCGGGGAACACCGGAGTAGATCAGCGGGAGCTCCACGTTCTCCACCGCGCTGGTTCGCGAGAGCAAATTGAAGCTCTGGAAGACGAAGCCCAGCGTCCGGCTCCGCACCCGCGCCAACGCCTCGCGGCTCAGCGTGGAGACCTCTCGGCCCGCCAGCGCGTAGCTCCCCGCAGTGGGCCGGTCCAGGCAGCCCAGGAGATTCATCAAGGTGGACTTACCCGAACCGGAGGTCCCCATCACCGCCACGAACTCGCCGCGCTCGATGGTCAGATCCACCCCGCGAAGCGCATGCACCGTGCTGTCTCCCAGGGCGTAGCGTTTGCTGACGCCCTTGAGAGCCAGCAGAGGCGGGGCGTCGTTTCCCATCGCTAGAGCCTGGGGCCACGTCCCGACCGGGGCGCGGTCGGCCCGCCGGGGAAGGAAGCGCCCGGACCGCCAGCTGAGCCGCCGGCAGCTCCGGTCTGGGCCGCGGTGATCACCTTGTCGCCTGGGTTGAGTCCCCCTTCGGCGATCTCGGTGAGAGCTCCATCGCTCACGCCGACCTTCACCTTCACAGCCACCGGCTGTTCCCCCTCCAGACGGTAGACCAACTTTTCTCCGGTGTTTGCGGCGGCGCTCGACACCGAGCTGGGGACCCGACGGCTGCCCGTCTCCCCACCCAACTGCTCCGGCGTGGGCCGGAAGCGCAGCGCGGCGTTGGGGATTCGGAGAACGTCCTTCCGCTCCGCGTGGGTGAAAGTGACGTTGGCGGTCATTCCCGGACGCAGCTTCAGCTCCGGGTTGTCGACATCGATCACCGCGTCGTAGGTGACCACGTTCTGGACCGTCTGCGCCGCATTGCGGATCTGCCGGATGGTCCCCTCGAACTGCTCGCCCGGAAAGGCGTCCACCGAGAAGCTCGTCTTCATCCCCGGCTGCAGCTTGCCGACGTCGGCCTCGGCCACGTTGGTGTCCACCTGCATCCGCCGCAGGTCCTCCGCGATGGTGAAGAGCACCGGAGCCTGGAGCGACGCCGCCACGGTCTGTCCCACCGAAACGGCGCGGGAGATCACCGTGCCGCTCACCGGCGCCACGATCTCGGTGTACTGGAGGTTCACCTCCGCCTGGTTGCGCTGTGCCTTGGCCTGGGCCAGCTGCGCCTCGGCCGCCTGCACCTGCGCTTGGGCCACCTGCGCCGCCGACTCGGCGGTGTCCTGATCGGCCTGGGCGATCAGGTTCTGGTCCCGTAGCTGCCGCGAGCGCGTGAGCTGGCGGGACGAGTTGAGCGCCTCCGCCTTGGCCTTCGCCACGGAGGCGTTCGCCGCGAGCGTGTTGGCCCGCGCCTGCTCCAAGGCCGCCTTGAACAGCTGCGGATCGATTCGGGCGATGACTTCGCCCTTCTTCACCGGGCTGTTGAAGTCGACGTTGATCTCCGCCAACCGGCCCGACACCTGGCTGCCGACCTCCACGGTCACCAGCGCCGAGAGGATGCCTGTTGCCGTGACCTTTGCCACCAGCTGACCGCGATCCACCGTGGCGGTAGCGAACCGCACCGTCGGTCCGGAGCGGCCCTTCGTCAGATAGAATCCGCCCGCTGCCGCCAACAGCACCGCCAGCGCAAGCGCCGGCCAAAGCCAGCGGCGGCGC
>JBGTHI010000855.1:0-7172 GCA_041746295.1 Myxococcaceae bacterium | reverse complement strand
GCGCCAAGGACCCCCGGCCAGAGCCGTGTCATGTGGTGCATTTTGAGTCTGGGAACCCTCATTCCTGGCCGGCCTGCGAGTCTACCGGGCCCATCCGTTTCGTCGTGAGCGGGCGAGAAGGCGACGCCGCACCCGCGCGGTTCTTGTCCCAAATGGCGTAGATGATGATCAGGAAGGCCACCAAGCGAACGATGTAGACGTGATGGCGGGTTTCGGCCGACGAGGCGGTGGTCACCAGCAGCAGCCAATTGAGCGCGAAGACCCAGAACGCGGCGGCGAAGAATGCGAAAAGCCGTTCGCCGGTCTCGCGCCACGAGCGCAGAAAAAGCAGCCCCGCCACCCAGCAACCCATGGAGAGAGCGCCTCTCAGAAAATCATTCATCGCGCGGCCCTCGGACCTAGCTGTTCCATATTAATCCGAAGAGCAAGACACCGAGGGAGGCCAGGGCGATTGCGCTCCGCCAAAGTGAGAGGTCGAGCTCCGGCACCACAATCAGGTCCACGGCGAGTAGCGCGTTGTTGAGCGCCAGCCCCGCGAAGCAAAGGCTGCTCCAG
This sequence comes from Myxococcaceae bacterium, assembly GCA_041746295.1. Lineage (GTDB taxonomy): Bacteria > Myxococcota > Myxococcia > Myxococcales > Myxococcaceae > JBGTHI01. The sequence continues at coordinate 6,617 of JBGTHI010000855.1, read as the reverse complement.
AAAAGAAGGGCGGTCCTGCTGGTTCGATAGCTCCGCAGTAGCAATACCGCACAAACCATGCTGGTCAGAGCGCATAGGACGTAGATGCCTTGAATCATGGTGAGGGCTCCTTCTTGATGCGGAAAGCGTTGGCGAAGCCGATCAGATTCGACTTGGGCTTACAGAAAATCCGATCGATTACCGCTACCCTCCGGTCACGGTAAAGTCCGGCCAGCGTTCGAATCGTCCGCGCGCGCGCGTCACCCAGGACGCCCAGCCGATAGAGCGTGAACCCGGCGTCGACCTTGGTTTCCGCCAGCCCTCGGTCGGTGAGGTCCTCCAGCCGTTGTTGAATCGAGGTAGCCGAGGTTCGAAGGGTGTTGACTACCTCCAACGCGGACCACCACCGACCAGATTCGTGCTGTAAGAGGAGTAGGACCTCCAGTTGCTCGACCGAGTGGAGATGCTCGTCGATGAACTGGAGCGTGTCTGGTGGAATGTCATTCAAGTCTGCCACGCTGTCAGTCTCCAGGAATATGAGCGCTTTGTCAGGAGCAGATCAGGCGTTTATTTGTACACCAACCTATGTTGGGGACCCGGACGCTTGAAGCGCGGTAGGGCGCGGCGCTGGCGGCCGAATCTCAGAGCTCGGGTGCATCTGGCATTCGCATTTGAGCTTCGGGCAAGTTAATTTTAGTCCGCACAAGGTGGGTGGATGGCAAAGAGGAATCTCGGCTCGGTTTTGGAGTTCATGCGTCTGCTCTGGGCGGTGCATCACCGCCTTCAGTCCCTGTCCAAGCGAATGGAAAGGGAGCTGGGGGTGACCGGTCCCCAACGTCTGGTGATTCGTATCGTTGGGCGTTCGCCCGGAGTCTCGGCGGGAGAGATCGCGGAGACGCTCCACATGCACCCCAGCACGTTGACCGGTGTCTTGCGGCGCATGGAGGAGGGAGGCCTCCTGCGGCGCAAGAGCCACCCCGACGATGCCAGGCGGGCTCAGCTGTCCCTCACTGCCGAAGGCAAAAGGCTCAACCGACCGGAGATGGGGCTGGTTGAGAATGCGATCAGGCAGAGCCTAAGAGAGCTGACCGAAGAAGAGGTTCAGACCGTCTCCCGGGCGCTGACGGTGCTTGCGCGGAAGCTGGAGGGGTAGGGAAAAAAGTCGTTTTCAGCCCATCTGTTGGCGCGCGCCGTCCGAGCGGAGGCCAATGAGCAGTTGGAGAACTCGATCGATCCCCAGCTGGTCTGTCAGATGAAATGACGCCCGGGTCGGCCGGTCGTCCCCGACCCGAACGCCGAGCAGCCTTCCCGGTTTTTCTAGAACGAAAACGTCCTCATCGGTCTCGTCATCGCGGAGATAGAGCGCACTCTCCTGGTCGAGCCGGTCCAGCTCGCGCTCCAGCGCCGTGCCCTTGTTGGGCGCACCTTGGAGTCTGCGCGAATTGGCGTCAAGGTGGGCCAGGTGTTCGAGGCGCGCGAAGATTCGATGTCCGGCTGCTCGCTCCACCGAAAGAGGCGACTGCCGGTGGTTTCGGCGATCTCTTCGTACATACCGCGGGGGGGCACGGTTCCGATGCGGGAGCTTGCGCGGGTGGAAGAGGTCGAGGGGCCGGCGGCGGTGCGCCGATAGGCGTTGCTCAGAACGGTCCAGGTGGAGCTCAAACTGCGCGGAAGAGACCTGGTCTCCTGGGTGGCGGAAGCGCGCCAAGGTACCGAAGGCGGTTCGGCTTCCGGGTGGCTACACGATGAGCTGGGGTGGGCAGTTCGAAACTTCGCTCGCGAAAAAGACCGGCTCGGAATGGTGGTTCCCTTGGCCCTGGGAATCATTCTCGCGATGCCCGGCTTCATCGCGCTGGCCGGCGTGGCGGTCGCCACGGTCGCGATTTTCGGAATCTTCGGCTGTACCGCATTGATGCTGCTGGTGTTTCCGGGAGTTCTATCTTGGGCGTTTCGGATGCCGGCGAAAGAGCGCTCGGGCGAGAACTCAGCGGTCCGAGACGCGGTGACTCATCCCGCTTGAGCCGCTCGGATCTTGGACCCGCGGTATGGAAGACTCTTGCGCCTGAGCAGCACACAGGCACGCTCCGAAGATGAATCCACAGCCGGACAGATAAATCCACAGCAGCAACGCCATGATCCCGCCGAACATCCCATAGACTGCACTCAGCGTTGCAAAGTGCTTGAGGTAGACGACGAATAGGCCCTCTGTCGTCTGGAGGAGCGCCGTTGCAGAAGCCGCTGCCACCCACACTTCGGCGAATCGTGTCGTCCGGCGCGGAGCCAATCGGTAGAACAAGCCCAAGCTGATGAACAGTACCAACAGGGGAACAACAAAGCCCCATAGGGCGTAGACCCAGGAGCCAAAGTCGTTCGCTGGAAAAAGCCACGATTTCGCGATGCTCGCCAGCGCCGGTGCTGCGATACCCAGGAGGACAGCACCTGCGGTGACGCCGAGTAGTGCCATGCCTCGGAGCGGCAGCCGCCACCACTTGAGTGCTTCGTCGCCCCAGGCGCGGTTGGTGACGCGAACAAGCGTGGTGAAGCATTGGAGCGCGACCCAGACCAAGATGAGGAGCGCAACTACCCCCGCTCGGCCGCGCGCCTGAATGACTCCGGAAATGACTCCAAAAATCCGCGCTCGCATCTCCCCATCGAGAGGGACGTAGCCTTCCACGTACGCAACGATTGCCCTCCCTGCGATCTCTCGATCCACAAAGAACGACGCAGCGGTGACGAAGAGAATGATTAGGGGGAAGAGCGAAAAGAACGCATTGAAGGCGAATGATTCCGCCCAAAGCGTTCCATCAATCTGCAGAAAATTTTTGGCCGCGAGATAGAGCACCATCCCGACCCGGCTAAATCTCTGTTCAAGCCGCAGTGGCATCGCTCGGGCTCTCCATCCATCGTTGTCCTCGACACTGGCGCGCCATCTTGAAAAGCCATGCGTGACTCGCTTCGGAAATGGAGCGAGCGGTCATGTGAAAAAGCCTCCATTCGGAGCCGGGCTGTTCAGGTGAAAGACGCGTGTGGTGCCGCTGACGAATTCGCAGACCTCGCCGTCCACGCACAGGGTAATCGGTGGCGAGGCACTGTCACGCCCGCGGATCGTGAGGGTCTCGCGCGTAAGCCTCAGGTCGAGGGAATGCCCCCGGTAGCGGACGCGTATGTCGAGGCGCTCCATCTCCTGCGGCAGTTCCGGAGTGAGCCGCAAGACACCACCTCTCACCTCGATGCCCGTCGAGACGCGCTGCACCAGATCGACCGTTCCCGCCATGGCACCCAGGTGAATGCCCTCAGAAGTGGTTCCCTGCTGAGTGTCGCTTACGTCGCTCTGTAGTGCTTGAGCGAAGAATTCCATTGCGCGCGGACGGTCGGAGCGGGCCAAGACCCAGGCGTGGGCCACGCGAGAAAGCGTGGAGCCGTGGGAAGAGCGCCTGGTGTAGTAGGCGATATTGCGCGGGATGGTCTCATACTCGAAGGGATAACCCAGTCGCTCGAACAGCTCACGGAGCTCGTCGGAAGAGAACAGGTAGAACAGCATCAGGACGTCGGCCTGTTTCGAGAGCTTGTAGCGGTTAGCGCTGTCGCTCTCCGCCTCGAGAATCAGATCGAGACGTTGGATGCTTCCATAGCGAGCCCGGTAGTGCTCCCAGTCGAGCTCACGGAGGCTGCCGTAACCCTCGAATTGGCTGATGATCCCGTCATGTAACGGCACAAACATCGCGCGGCTGATGTGGCCCCAGCGCTCGACCTCCTCCGCCGAGATGCCGAGGCGCATCGTCAGTTCCTCGCGACGCATTTCGGGGAGCAGCTCGAGCACCTCCAGCGCTCGGCACAGAACCCACACGGCCATGATGTTGGTGTAGGCGTTGTTGTTGATGCCGGGTGATGCTGAGTCGGGATAGCCGTCGTGAAATTCGTCGGGGCCCACGACGCCGCGGATCTCGTAGCGAGCTCGCTCGCCATTGAAGGTCGCGATGCTCGACCAAAAGCGAGCGATCTCGAGGATCAACTCCGCGCCGTAGAAATTCATGAACTCGACGTCGCCAGTGACCTGAAAGTACTGCCAGACGTTGTGGGCGACGGCGCTTCCGACGTGACGCTGCAGATAGGAGTTGTCAGCCACCCATCGTTGCGAGCGCGGGTTCAGATTGAACGCCTGCGTCTCCTCCTGGCCGTCGCTCCCGCTTTGCCAGGGAAACATCGCGCCCTTGAAGCCCTCCCTCGCGGCGGCGGCTCGCGCCTCGTCCAAGCGCCGGTAGCGGTACATCAAGAGCGAGCGAGTGATCTCGGGCAGGCGAAAATTGAAGAATGGGAAGATGAACAGCTCATCCCAGAATACGTGGCCCTGATACGCCTCCCCGGTCCACCCTCGAGCGGGTACGCCGATGTCGAGTCCAATCGAGTTGGTCGATACCGCCTGAAGCAGGTGAAACGTGTTTAGCCGAAGCAGCATCGGAAGGTTCACTTTGAGCGCGGGATCCGCCGGCTCGACATGCACCTCGAACTGACGCCACAGCTGCCTCCAGGCACGCACATGGTTCGCCAACTCGGCGTCGAAGGTGCCCGCACGCGCCAGAGCCTTGCTCGCCTCCAGCCCGCACTCCGAGATGGCCGCATCTCGGGAAGTGTAGAGAAAGGCCAGCTTCTCTACCCCCAGCGTCTCGCCTTGCTTGAGGTCCGCGGTGAGCTCCTCCGCGATGTATCCCGGTTCCGAGAGGGCTCGGCCCCGAACGTCGATACGCTGGCCGTCTTTAAATAGGCGCGTGCATGCCGCCTGAGCGACATGAAGGTTCGACTGGCAGGTGCGCATGAGCAGGTGCAGCGAGCCGTCTTCAAGGACAGTGCTTGTTAGAGGCTCGAGGTGCTTGTTGTTGAACTTGCGATACAGCTTTGCGCCCGAGTTGACGATGCGCCCGTCGATTGCCGAACGGACCGTGACGCCCGCGGACCAGTTCTCGGCGGTCAGCGTCAGCTCGAGCGCGCCGAGGTGCATGCTGCTCATCGAGACCAGCCGGCGCTCCTTGAGGGTGGTCTGCCGCCCTTGGCCGTCCTCGAAATGAACGCATCGGAGCAACAGGCCGCGCCGCAGATCGAGATCCTGTCGATAAGAGAGCAGCTTAACGGTGCGGAGGTCGAACCAGTCCCCTTCACCGATCCGGCATTGCAGCGCGAGCCAGTTTGGAAAATTGACGAGGTCCTCGTTTTCGACGACCCGGCCGGCGATCTCGGTAGAGAGGCGATTGTAGCCGCCGGCGAGGTAGGTCCCCGGGTAGTGGACGGCATCAGCCTCGGCGCCAGCGACCGCGCCACGCGTCCCGAAATAGCCGTTGCCCAAGGTGCACAAGGCCTCTCGGATGCCCTCCTTTGCCGCGTCGAAGTCCTCGAACACCAGGGACCACGCGGAAGCCGGCTCCACCGCCACCTGGATCTCAGCGAGATCGGTCACCACGACGTCGGCGCCGGCATCGCGCAGCGCCTGCGCTTGACTCCTGCGATCCACCCCGATGACGCAGCCGAAGTGGCCGGCGCGCCCAGCCTCCACGCCGCTGATTGCGTCCTCGACGACGACAGCACGCGAAGGATCCGCTCCGACGATCCGTGCCGCCTCCAGAAAGGCGTCCGGCGCCGGTTTGCCGTTGAGCTCGAGGCGCGTGATGTCCGTACCGTCTACTCGCGCGTCGAACAGCTCCGCGATCCCCGCTGCATCGAGCACCACCGCGCAGTTGTTGCTCGAGGAGACGACGGCGGTCTTGATCTCCTGCGCCCGTAGGGTACGCACCAGAGCGATCGCCGGTGCGTAGGGCTCGACGCCGTATTGCTTCAGTTGCGCTAGGAAGTAGTCGTCCTTGAGCCCGCCCAGCGCGTGCACGCTCTGCACGTCAGGACCGTCTTCGGAGGAACCCAACGGCAACGCTATCCCGCGGGATGTGAGGAAGTCGGTCACTCCGTCGTAGCGGGGTTTGCCGTCGACGTAGCGCGGGTAGTCGGTGTCGATATCAAAGGGGACGAATGGCTCGCCCGCCTGGGTGGCGCGCTGCTCGAGAAATCCATCGAAGAGCTTCTTCCAGGCCGCTGCGTGCACGCTCGCGGTCCTGGTCAGCACGCCGTCGAGATCAAACAGCACCACGTCGAAATCTCGCGGGGAGAGGGTGACGGCGACTTTCATCTCGCCGCCGCGCCCACCCCTGAAATCGGATCGGTCGCAATCATCGCGAGCCTCCCGGGGCAGGGGGCGGCCCGGCGTTCGCGATGGTCGGGCTTACCTCGCTCTCGAACTGCCGGAAGTTCTCGCGGAAGCGCTCTGCCAGGCGCCGCGCTTGCTCGTCGTACGCACTCCCATCACTCCAAGTACCGCGCGGATCGAGAAGCTCCTTCGGAACTCCGGTGCAGGCCGTGGGCACTTGCACCCCGAAGCCTGGGTGCAGCCGCGTCGGCGACTGTCGAAGCGAGCCGTCGAGGGCCGCTCGAACCAGCGCTCGCGTGGCAGAGATCGGCATGCGCCGGCCGGTGCCGTACGGGCCACCTGTCCAGCCGGTGTTCACGAGCCAAACGTCGACTTGGTGTTGAGCAATGCGCTCACCGAGGAGGCGCGCGTAGACGGTCGGCGACAGCGCCATGAACGGCGCCCCGAAGCA
>JBGTHI010000854.1:0-3199 GCA_041746295.1 Myxococcaceae bacterium | reverse complement strand
GGGCCGGCCCCAGGGCATCGAGATCCACTCGTGACGGCCACGCGCGACGCCGGTGATCGAGTCGGCCAGGGTGCGGGTCAGGAGATCCCGAATCATCGGGGCGCCGGCGCAAAGGGCCGCGGTACCGCCAGCCAGCCCCGCCCAGAGAGATAGGTCGCGGCCAAGCGGGATCTTCCCCTCCTCCCAGGCCTGGCGGATCCGCTTCTCCGATACGTGCTCGGTCTTGTCCTGTGCGTCGGCCTGTTCGCTCGAAGCTTGGGACATAACCTAGCCCTTCCTACCTGGCGGAGATTGCGTTCACGGCGAGATGGGCCGCGATCTCCGCTGCCGGGCTGGCAGTGAAGAACAGCGCGCCGCCGCCCACCAGGATCGAGACAGAGAAGCCAAGGTTGTTCAGGCCGATCTGCGGCGCGAACCGGCCGGCGATACCCATCGCCACGTTGCCAGCCAGCGCTGCCGCCATCATCGGAAAGGCCAGCCTCACTCCCAGTGCCGAGGCGCGAAGCGCGTCACCCACCATGCCGCTCAGCAGAGCACGAACCTCAATCTGACCGCCGGGGGCAGTCTCGCGCAGCGAAGCGCAGAGCCAGAGCACCAGCTCGCGGTGAAGACCCAGAGCAATGGCGGCCGCAGTTGCCAGGGTAAAAACCAGCTGTCCCATCGTGCCCGACTCGGCCCCGTTGACCGGATCGACCAGCGCGCCATAGCCAAAGCCCATCGAGAGGCCGGCCAACTGTCCGGCGCCCAGCGCCGCATCGAGAGCCAGCTTGGCGCCCCACCCGCCGCACGCGCCAAGCAGCGTCTCGCTGGCGCCGCTCGCCATCAGCGCGGTCACTGTTTGCGGTCCCTGCACCGCGGGCATTCCAGCGCCCAGGAAGGCCGTCAGGGCCAGACCACAGGCAAGTGCGATCCGCATCCGAGTCGGCACCGTCTTGGAGCTGAAGATCGGCGCGGTGAGAACCAGCCCTCCCGCCCGGAAGAGGACGCAGCCAAAGCCGAAGAGCGTGGGGGTCGCGAAGTCCATCTGGTTCCTGGTTCCTAACCTGGAGGCGTCCCGATCCGCTGCAGGGCATGGGCGAAGAAGCCTGCAAGGCGAGAGACCATCCAGGGGCCCATGAAGGCAACCACGCCCGAGGCGCTCGCCAGGCGAGGCAGGAAACCGACCGCGGGGTCGTTGATCTGGGTCGCGGCCTGGATGACTCCAATTACCAGACCGGAGATCAGCAGCGCCGCGAAGATCGGTCCGCCAACCACCACGAGGAGCATCAGGCCTTCGCGGACAACGGAGGAGGTGGCCTCGCCGTTCACCCGAAGCTCCCAAAGCTACGAAGAAGAGAACCGGCCAGCAGATTCCAGCCATCGGCCAGCAGGAAGATGCCAACCTTGAGTGGCAGCGAAACCAGATTGGGCGGAACCATCATCATGCCCAGCGACATCAGGATCGCCGAGACCAGGAGGTCGACCAGCAACAGAGGCAGGTAAACCAGGAGCCCCATTCGAAACGCGGTGGTCAGCTCGGAGACCATGAACGCTGGCACAGCCACGGTCATCGGCACGGTATCACCGCGCTGAGGCCGCTCCGCGCCCGATCTCCCGGACGCTTCGTAGAAGAGCCTTAAGTCCTCTTGCCGGGTCTGACTGAGCAGGAACTCCAGCACCGGCGCAGAGCCGCGGCGGATCGCCTCCTCACGGCTCATCTTGTCGTCCATATAGGGCGCCAGAGCGTCGTCGTAGACGCGAGAGAAGGTCGGCGCCATCACGAAGCCGGAGAGCGCCAGTGACAGCGCCAGCACCACCTGGGTCGGCGGTAGCTGCGGAGTACCCAGCGCCTGGCGGGTGAAGGACAGGACGATCGCGATTCGGGTGAAGCTGGTGATCGAGACCAACAGCGCCGACGCAAAGGAGAGCGCAGTGAGGAGGAGGAAGATCTTCACCGTCGAAGAGCCGCCACTGCCCACGCTGAGCTGGAAGGCGGGCTCGGAGATGGAAGGCGCAGACGCGGCGCCGAAGAGCGCCGGGATCACCGGGTTCATGAGCGTCCCTCCGCAGTCAGATTCGGGAGGGTCGGCTCACTGGCCGCCGCCGCCATCTTGCGCCGGAGCGCATCCGCCTCGAGCTCATCGGTGAGCATCGCCTGGAAGTCATCGGTGGTGGTCCGCGGCGCCCGCTCCGCTGGCGCGCTGGCCTCGCCAGGCACCGGGCTGGACACCGAGCTTGCCTGACGGGTGCTCAGCACCTGCAGCCCGGCCTCGCTGGAGCCCACCAGCAGCCGTTCGCCATCCACCTCGATCAGCATCATCGACCGCTTAGGGCCGACCGCGACCGTCTCCACGATCTTGATCTGCCGCGAGGGGAGCTGAATCTTGCGGCGGTGCGCCCAGGCGGCCGCAAAGGCGAGTGAGGCTATGACGAGACCGGCTCCAACCCACCTTCCGGAGCTTGCTGCGCTTGTGGATCCGCTATCGTTCCCGACCGCAAGGGCGGGCGAAGCCGATGCGCTCCGCTCACCACTCACGATCGCCTCCGGTACAGTAATACCCGGGCTTCGCACTCTTCCACTAGAGGTACTACCGAGGTCCGCCCTCGAGCCCACCCAAACGTCCCGCTCGGACGGAAGGTCGGCCCCGGCGGCGGCCACCATGCCGTGCGCGCCGGTCGAAGCGTCCGGGAGAGCCGGTGTGGCGGCGAGACAGGCGGCGGTGAGAAGAGCATTCCAGAGCATGGTTTCGGGAGATCCGACTTCGGTTATCGGAGCCGGGCGATCCGCTCGGAGCGGCTGACGATGTCGGTGATCCGGATGCCAAACTTGTCGTTCACCACCACCGCCTCGCCGCGGGCGACCAGCCGGCCATTGACCACGATGTCCAGCGGCTCGCCGGCGACCTTGTCCAGCTCCACCACCGAGCCGGGCGAGAGCGAGAGCAGCTCCTGAATGGTCATCCGGGTGCGACCCAGCTCCACGGCGACTTCTAGCGGCACGTCCAGCAGCAGCTCGAACTTGCGTCCCTGGGCTTCTTGTGGTGCTGCGGGAGGGGTGGGATTCATGGCGGTCGTCTCCGGAAGAAGGTTTAGGCGGCGCGCTCGTCGTCATCTGAGGAGCCGGGGATCAGGTCGGAACGGTCGATCACCACGCCGATGCCGCCTCCCGTCACCCGCGGAACGCCGGTCAGCTTGGGGCGGCCCTGCACCAGCACCGGCA
>JBGTHI010000853.1:0-1941 GCA_041746295.1 Myxococcaceae bacterium | reverse complement strand
CTGGAACGTTCCGCCGCCGACGCGTTGAGGGCGGAGGATCTGGCGCGCCAGGCCCAGAAGCAGAAGAAGGGGCCTGCCGCCGAGCGCCCGGCCACCTTCTGGAGCCGAAATCCGCAATGGACCGGCGCACTCTGGGGCGCGGCGATCGTCGCCTTCTTCGTCTCCCTGGGCTGGGTCCTGAGCCGCGAGCAGACGCCCAAGAAGGAAGAGGGCCCGATGGCGGACCGACCGGCGCAGGCCGGCCAGAGCCCCGCCCCGGCCCAAGACCCCGAGCTGGGAGCCGCGCTCAAGCGGTTGGAGGCCGACCCAGAGAATCTCGAGGCGATGAACGACGTCGCCCATCAACTGATTCGACGGGAGATCTTCGACGAAGCGGAGAAGGTGGCCGCCCGCGCGACGTCGTTAGACCCGTTTCATGTCGAGACCCGGATCCACCGCGCGATCACCGGAGCGATCAGCTCCAGCGACATGGCAGGCGCGCGCCTGGAGCTGGAGGGGTTGGCCCGCCACTACCCGCAAGCCTACGAGGCTCGGCTCTACGCGGGCGCCATCGCGATGAAGGTCGGTGACAAGGCGGCGGCGTTAGACCAGTTCGAGCGGTACGTCGCCGAAGCGCCGCGCTCCGAGGTGCCGCCGATGCTGACCCAGACCGTGGCTACCCTGCGCAGCGAGCTGCCTGCGCCCGTCCAGGTGAAATAGGGACCTCTATTCCTTCCGAGGCCACCGAAACCAACCTCTCGCGATGTGCGTCCCGGTTGTCTCACGCGATGCACCATTGCCGGTAAGCCCCGCTGGATCCGGGTCCACAGCGCCACCTAATGCAATCCATGCATCGGCGCCCGAGAGTCCCGGTCTCAGCGTATCAAGGCGGTTTTCTACGCCTTCAGGCCAGGGTAAGGATCGATCATGGTCGCCACCTCCACCACCGCTGACGCTCTCCATGCGCGCGATGCCGCGCCCGCTCGACAGGGACCGCAGGCCGCGCTCTGGCCTCGTCTGGGCTCCTTCGTCTCGATGCTGCCCTTGGGCGTCTGGACGCTGAACCACCTCTGGGACAACCTGGCGGTCTATCGGGGGGCGGAGGCCTGGCAGAAGGCGGTCACCACCTATCCCCATCCGGTGGCCCATCTGCTCACCCTGACGATGGTGCTCCTGCCGCTGGCGATTCACACCGTCTGGGGCATCCGCCGCCTGTTCAGCTTTCGCCCCAACAACGCCCGCTACCCGCTCTTCAGCAACTTCAAGTACCTGCTCCAGCGGCTTTCGGCGGTCGGCGTGCTGTTCTTCCTGGGCGCACATATCTGGCTGGCGATGCTGCACCCCCGACTGGTAGAGGGACACGCCGAGCCGTTCAGCGACATCGCCTCTCAGATGCGCTTTCACGGCCCCACGCTGATGGTTTACCTCCTGGGAACCCTGGCGGTTTGCTACCACCTGGCCAACGGCATCTTCGGCTTCGCCTGGACCTGGGGGCTGACGGCGGGAGAGAAGTCCTACCGGCGCATCGGCGTCGGCGTAATCGTCAGCTTCCTGGTGATGCTGGCGATGGCCTGGTCGGCGATCTACGGGCTCTGGGTGGCGGGCGAGTCGTTCGGCACGCCCCTCGGCATCTGATGCGCTCCGGTCTGGCGCTCTCGCGACCGTTCGTCTATTAGAGGACGGCGTATGCCGATCTACGAGTACGTGTGTAGTGCCTGCGGAAAGCTGAACGAGACTTTCCAGAAGGTGAACGATCCTACCCCCGAGAAGTGCGACGGCTGCGGCGCGGCCGGCACCCTGACCAGGGCCTTGAGCCGGACCTCCTTCGTCCTCAAGGGTGGAGGCTGGTACCCGGACCTCTACGGATCAGTGAAGAAGGACGGCGGTTCGGCCCCTTCCAGCACGGCCTCCGCGGGCAGTGAGGGCGGCAGTGCCGCCCCGTCGTCGGGCGGCGCTGCGACC
>JBGTHI010000852.1:0-8840 GCA_041746295.1 Myxococcaceae bacterium | reverse complement strand
CGCGAACCTGCTCGAGGCGGCCGCTGGGCAGCTCGCGCGTCTGGGAGACCGCACCGTCGAACAGTTTCACGGCTGAGTCGAGATAGGCATTGAGCGCCTCCATCTGCTCGGGGCTCATGGAGGAACGGGTCAGCGCGTCGGGAGAGTTCTTGTACGCGCCGACCCGCGCGACGTCCCAGTGAACGCCCAGCTTCTCCATCGCGCCACCGAAGAAGGTGACCTGCGCGGCGAAGCCGTCCAGGAACAGGCTGGCTTCCGGGATGGCGTAGATCTGATCCGCGGCGGAGGCCACCAGGTAGTCGGCGTCCGAGACCGAGTGCAGATAGGCCACCACCTTTTTGCCGGCGGCGCGGAAGCGCAGCACCGCTTGCCGCAGCTCCTCCGCCTTGCCCAGTCCCACCTCGGGTAGCCCGTCGATCTTCAGCACCAGCCCGCGGAGCGCTGCGTCCTTGCGCGCCTCCTCCAGGAGAAGGGTCAGGCGCAGGAAGGGGTCGTCCTCGCTCAATCCCAGGAGCGAGAGGACCGGGCTTGTTTGCGGTCTGAGTAGAGCGCTCAGATCCAGCAGCGCGACTTTCCCGCCTCTGGTGAAGCCGGAAGGATAGGGCTGGGCAGAGAGGCGGACGGCAATCACATCTGAATCGAGGTTAGAGGTGATGCCGCGCGCGTAGGTGATCCCGAGGCTCGGAAAGTCGGCGCTGATGCCCACCTGCGCCCGTACCGCGTTGTCGACGGAGGCGACGCCATGAGACAGACCGGCGAGCAGCCCGACTCCATGCCAGGGTCGAGCTTGAAGGGTGTAGCTCAGGCGGCTGGAGTCGAAGCCGCCCTCTTCGGGAACAAGCCAGTCGACGCCCAAGGTGATGTACTCCCGCCATGGCCTGAAGCCGACCGCGGTCACGTACTGTCGGCCCAGCCCATAGGGCCCCGAGCTTGGATTGTTCAGATTGCGGGCGGTGAAGCCGACCGCCAGCGCGCGCAGCGGCTTGGCCTGGAGGCCGACGTCCCAGCTATGCAAGGCGCTGAGCCGAGCATCCTCGGAGGAGACCGGGTTGTGGAAGGCGGCGCCTACCGAGAACTGAGGCATGCCCACCGCGAGGCCCCAGCTCCACATTCGATAATCGGCACCCTCTCGGCGGACCCATTCGTGGCTGAGTCCCAGGCTGAGCGTCTTGAAGAAGGTGTCGGCGAGATAAAGGCCGTTCACCACCCGGAACGGTCCCTCGGCGCGGTCATGCAGATAGAAGAGCTGTGCCGCCCGCACGCCGCTCAGACCCGCCGGATTGATCGAGAGCGAGGTGGCCTCGTTGGAGAAGGCCGCCGATGTTGGGGGCAGGGTGGCGCCCCGCGAGAGATCGCCCGGCGGCGCGGGGGGCGTCTGGGCCTGGGCTGCGAGAGGTACGGAGAACCCAAGGATCAAGGCACCCAGGCGGGCGAGTCTTTGCATGAAGGCGGACGGTAGGGGCCGACCCTCAACAGTGCAATCTCGAAAATCGCCGCCGGTCGTTAGGGAGGCGCTTGAAGTGCCTGGTTCGTACCGGCTCTACTTCTCTGACACTATTCGTTACGCCGCTTTTGCGTGCCAGCCATTTGAATCGTGCTCGACCATGAGATGCAGAGGTGCTGGGGCTTGGCTGGCCATCTCTTCGAGAGGGTACTTCTCCACCTTCTTCCCTGCCAACGCGAGGATGCGCAGTACCTTCTCATAACCCACACCCATGGGCTGAGGGTCTTCAGGCGACTCCCACCGAGAGACGGTGGATTTATCAACCCCCATTTTCGCGGCGAAGTCCGTCGATGAGAGCCCGAGGTACTTTCTGAGGAAGCGAATCTCGGCGGGCACTAAGCGCTGCGGCTTCTCGGCCATATACCTGGCGATGGTCTTGTAGAGGCTCTCGATCGCCCGTACCCCGACTTCTCGCTCACCGCAGTTCGGGCAAGACATGACGGTTGTGTTCCTCAGGGTGATGTTCAGACCGGCCTCGCCCCACTTCACATTCTCCGTCCGCTCTTCCATCAAGGTCTCGCAGACCACGCATTTGTTGTTCATTGCTTCCTCCAAGCAGTCACGACCACCAGCCTGGTTTCCGAGCGGAAGGCGATGACCACGCAAAACTTCATCGTCTCCACCCGGTACCGCCACGAGCCGTTCTTGAGCCCATCCTCGAAAATGGTCCCACCGCGCAGCACGTTCACCGCGTCGCCCCGATCCATTCCATCCTTCCGGAGTTCGTCCTCGGCGTGCTTCGAGAAGAACACCTGACCAGTCGCCCAAATGGCTCTGACCAGCTCTCGGGCTTGTTTAGGGCTCAGCGGACCCGTGACATCCGCAATCGACATACTATCATCTATTGACCTAGAGTCAATCGGTCGACCCCAACAGCGCTTCCCGTGCCTGATTCAGAGCCATTGGACAGGGCTGGAGCGGCCGAGATGGGCTTAGAGCGTGTGATTGATGCCGGTACCTTTAAGCAGCGATCGCGCTCCATCCACTTGAGGAAGAGAATCGCCGAGTATGCTGGAGTTGAGGCGCGCGGGGCAGCCGGTGGTGATCAAACGGCTGTTGTTCAGCAGCTCGTAGGCTGTAGCAGGTCGACCGTCGATCGTTGTGGCGGCCTCGATGGCCTTTGTGATTTCGGCCATCCGTTCCTCGCTGAAGAGCGTGGAGAAGTCGAGATCCTCGTCCGAGGGGGCGTTGCCAGCAGCTTTGGATGTGTCGAACGGCTCGAAACTGGCGTCTACCACGGCATCGAAGTCCAGGTCCTCCATCTCCTTGGCCTGAGCAAATGCTTCAGCTACCAACCCCTGCTGGATCGCTTGCGCTGTGGGGGTGAGCGCCTCGTAGTCCGGCTCTTGGAGTTCGTCGCCCAGGCTCGCGTGCCCGGCCTCGTTCAGTTGGAAACGGTGAGTCCGGTCGGCCATGTCGCCCAGGGTACCCATATGGGCTTGCAAGATCCCGAAGTCGATTGCGTTGTTGTCGGCGAGCCGGCCGAAGGGGCGATGGTTGCGAGAAAGAACCTCGGCAGGCCGCGCTTCTCCCCTCTCGATCAGGTCGTGACCCAGAAGCCCGAAGAGACCGATCGCGGTCGAGGTTCCCTGCAGCACGAACTCAGCCGGGGTCATAGGCACAACTCCCAGCCCAAACCTCTGGGTCTGGGGGTCGATGTTGGCGACCGCGCACCGCTGGAGATTTCGTTCGAGCCAGCGCGTTGCCTCCGACCAGATGGGAGACTGCTCCCCATTTAGCCCCTTCTCGATGTCGTCTGAAATGACGAGTTTACACTCGATCAGGGCATAGAGGGCGGTCGCCAATCGGGGATCGAGCCTGGAACGATCGAGCTGAACTGAGTCCACAGGGCTCTCCTCCGATCGGGGAATCCGGGTAATTTCGTCAGATAGCATCGACAGCGGAATCAACTTGCCCTGGTAGAGCCCGCGAGGACGGAGTCCAGCCTGCCACGTAGGCTTTCCGACAGCGCTGCCGGCTGCAGGTAGTAGTCGAACGCCATCGGATTCTGGATTCTGCGAGGATCCCTCAGCTTGGAGAGCAGTGGCAAGCTCACGAGCGAGGTTCCCGAGTTGACGGCTGGGTTTTCCATGAAGGCGTTGTCGACCGTACCAGAACGGGAGTTGCCTTCGACCGGAGCTTCGTCCGCGGGCTGGTTCTCAGTGCTTTAAGAGAGTCCACTCGCCTGTACGACTCGACGCGTCCATGCTGACACGTAAAGGGCCGAAGAGACTGGAAGGCGCTAGCCTGTTTTGGACGTCTCCTGCGCGGT
This sequence comes from Myxococcaceae bacterium, assembly GCA_041746295.1. Lineage (GTDB taxonomy): Bacteria > Myxococcota > Myxococcia > Myxococcales > Myxococcaceae > JBGTHI01. Next base: position 5,064 of record JBGTHI010000852.1, on the reverse strand, counting down.
GATCCAGCGGTCGACCGCGTCCTTCACCGCGGCCATCGGCGCATCGCCGCCCACTGAGAGCAGCGCCGCATTGAAGCTCCGGAGGTCGAACCGGCCGCCCAGCTCCCGCTCCGCCTTTGCGCGCATCGCTTCGATCTCCAGCAGCCCCGCCATGTACGAGAGCGCCTGGCCCGGGTTGGCGATGTACCGGTCGATCTCGTTCTCCGCGGTCTGAGCGCCGAAGGTGGTGTGAGCCCGGTAGTAGTGGAGCGCCTCGTCGCGGCTCCAGCCTTTGGCGTGGATGCCGGTGTCCACCACCAACCGAACGGCGCGTTCCATCTCTGCGTTCAGTTGGGCGAATTTCTCCAGCTCGGTCTCGTAGAGCCCCAGCTCGGCGGCGATCTTCTCGGTGTAGAGAGCCTGACCCTCCGCCACGGCAGTATCATAAAGGTTCGAATCGAGCGCGAGCGGATCGCGAACGAGCGCCGGAAGATCCGGAAAGGGCGGCGGGACCTCCTGCTGAAGATGGTGGGTGTACTCGTGAAGCACCACGTGCGCCCAGTTATGGGCTGGCTCCCGGCTGGTCAGGTCGAAGATCATGAAGCCGGTGTCGGCACCTGCGGGGACAAGATAGGAGGCCATCTCCGTCCCGCCCTGATCCTGGCCAACCACGGTGAGCGGCTCGAGCTCCCGCCCGTCCTGGCCCCAAACGGCAGGCAGTACCGCCTCGGCCTTCTCCACCAGCGCTGCAATGTGCGCGGAGAGCTCCTCCTGGTTCTTTGGCCCGGGCGGCTCTGCCTGAGCGATGCCTTCGATGACCTCTTTGAAACTCTTTGCCGTGGGAACCAGCCGCTGCCCCGCGGTCGTCATCTCCTCGCGAAGGCGCGCGACCTGCTCCAGCCCCAGCCGATGCCATTCGTCGGCGCTGCGGGTGCTCCCAGTGAAGCGGAAAGCGCAGGCATCATAGAGGGCGGCGCCCTCCGGCATCTCGCACAGACCGATGCTGTCCCGGCCGATCAGCTCATTGGCCAGGAAGTCTCGGAACTGTCTTAACGCGGGCGTGAGCCCCTGCGACGAGGCGTCGCGCAGGGTCCTGCGAGCCCAGAGGCGGTCCGACAACCGCCACCCGGGGCTGAGCCGTTTGGCGACCTCGCGGTATTCGGATCTCCCCGGGGCGGCGGCGATCTCGCGGTCCAGATCGGCGATCATCCGGTTGACCACGATCTTGGGAACCAGCTGCCCGCGCCGCTTGGCCGATCGAAGGTTCTCCTCCAGCTGGGCAAGCACCCGGGGAGCCTGGTGGAGGCACGACGCGATCTTCAGAAGATCCGCCCGGCTGTCGATTGTATCCAGGAGGCCCCAGAGGCCGGCTAGCGGATGGAGCTCGGTGAACGTTCCGATCTGCCACTGGTAGAGATTGGAGGGCTGAAGCGCCCGGCTGTGCCTGAACGCCAATCGAACCCACTCCGCGATCAGCTTCTCCTCGGGTCCAAGCGAGTGCAGAGGCAGGGAACGAAAGTCGCGCTCGATGGCGTCCATCCGGGAGAAGTGCCGGAGGAACTCGCCGGGCGAAGGGTCGTTCAGTTGCATGGGGTGAGTAGGCTCGCTCCTGAACGCCTCCATGATCGGGTTATGAAGCGCAAGCTCATTCGCGAGAGCGTCCGCGACCTCGCGCAGCTTGGTCGAGGTCTCGAGAGGCGCCAGCTTGGGACGAACCGCGGCTGGATTCGTGCCGACAAAGGTATCGACCTCCGCGTCAGGCAGGCCGTGAGCTCGGCTGCCGACAGGGAGTGAGCTGCCCTGAGAGGTGGGGCCCTCCGGGACCGTGGGCACTGGAAGAGGCGTTGCGCGCTTGGGCTCGAGAGCAACCGGCATGGTCGATAGTTGTCCGACCGTCCCGTGAATTGTTGTGCTCTAGGTTTTCACCCCCACCAGTCCTTGCCCCCCGGCGGGGGCGTCGGCATTTTCAAGGCAGCATGAAAAGCATTGGCCGCCCCCAAGCCCCAGTCGGACCTCCTGAACCGGTCGATAGCCTCCTCAACCTCCAACGCCCTCAGTTGAAGCTTCGTTGCCCCAAGCGGAGGATCCCATGTCTCAGGCCCCCCGGCCGGAGGCGCCCTACCCAAGATCGAGTGCTCGACTAAACGCTGAACTCTGACAAGCAGCGAGCTCCCTGCGGCCGGGATCTCGAATCGATGGATCGCTTCGAGACGAGAAAGAGTACCTATCAGGTGCGACAGTTCGGACCGAAATGTGCTCCAAGCATCGGGCGTTAGAGAGGCGCTTCTGTACGCTTCGATTGCGCTCATTGCTTGTCGGTGTATCTCCCGAGCCTCGTTGGGAGTGACACGTGAGACGTCCTCAGTCACAAACGCGATCCGCTCAGGATCTTCGAAAAGAGAACGGTCAAACAAATTTGCAAGCGCTTGGAGCAATTGCTGAGGACGGATAGAAGTAGATCCGGGTTGCGGAAACGTAGCCTCGAAATGGCTGATCGCTGAATCGATCGCCTCCCCCCTTTTCACCAGCAACCGAAGATTTGCTTCTCTGGCGGCAGCAATGGCCCGTTTAGCGGCTGGGTCTCTATGCGTACCGGGTCTGGATCGTAACTGCACATGATTCACCATCGGTGCTTCCTTGCGCAGAGTATGGGGTGCGAAAGAGGCCACCCTGAGAGAACGTCGAGATCATTATCCGCATGGCGTGTCGATCGGTTTCCCGTACTTGATCTGATTCTTATTGAGAGACTGAGAATGTGGTCTTGGCCGGTGGAGGCCTCATCACACCGCCCGCTGCTTCAGGGCACCAAAGCACAAGCCTGTTTCGGACATCTCCTGGGTGGCTATCCAGCGATCCACCGCGTCCTTAACCGCGGCCATCGGCGCACTTCCACCGGCGGAGAGGAGGACCTGGTTGAAGGCGCGGAGATCGAACGCCTCTCCAAGAGCCTGCTCCGCCTTCGCGCGCATCGCTTCAATCTCCAGGAGCCCCGCCATGTAGCAAAGCGCCTGTCCCGGATTGGCGATGTAGCGATCGATCTCGATTTCCGCTGTCTCCCGGTTGAAGGTGGTCTGCGAGCGGTAGTAGTCGATCGCCTGTTCACGGGTCCAGCCCTTGGCGTGAATGCCGGTGTCGACCACCAGCCTGGCCGCGCGCTCCATCTCTTCGTTGAGCTGAGCGATCCTTTCCAGGTCCGACTCGAAAAGATCGAGCTCAGCGGCCAGTTTCTCGGCGTAGAGCGCACCGCCTTCGGCCGTCGAGGTGTCGAGAAGCCCGGGGCTCAGGACGATTTCCGGGAGGTCTGGATACGGCGGCTTGGTCACGGCCTGAAGGTGGTGGGTGTATTCGTGGAAGATGATCGGTGCCCACTCGTGGAACGGTTCCGTGCTGTTGGAATTGAAGGTCATCGTTCCCATATCGAGGTCGTAGCTCGCCATCACTTCGCCTTCCTGATCGACGTCGAGCGGTTCGATGGTGGGGATGATTCGGTGCCCCTGGCCCCAGATGTCCGGCAGACTTCTCTCAGCCCTCTCGATCAAGGTTTTGATGTGGGCTTCAAGCTCCTCGCTGTTGTTGGGGGTAGGAAAGCTTAGGGCGTCGATGCCGGCCAGAACATCCTCGAAGGTTTTTGCCTGCGGAATGATAAGCCGTGCCAGCGCGGTGATTTTCCCGCGAAGGCGCTCGACCTCCTCCTGGCCCAGGCCATGCCACTCATCCGCGCTCCTGGTGCTGCCGGTGAACAAGCCTTGGAACCATGTACCCGCGCTCCTTGGCCGACTGGAGATTTCGTTCCATTTGCGCGAACACCTGAGGCGCTCGACGCAAGCAGGTGACGACAGCCTCAATATCCTCGACGCTCGTAATCTGATACAGCAACTGCTCGGCGAAAACGCGGTGGACGTCGCCGCCGAAGGTACCGATTCGCCATGCATAGGCGTCGCAGGTCTTCAGAGCCTTGGCCTGCCGAAAAGCGAGCCGAATCGACTCCGCGATCAGCCTGTCCTTGCTGGAAAGCTCTTCGAGAGGCAGGCGTCGAAACTCAACTTCGAGCGAGTCCATCCGCGAGAAATGTCGGCGAAACTCTTCTGGTTAGAGGTCGTTGAGAGGGACGGGATGAGCCCACCGACCCTTCGAAAAGCCCCTCAAAGGGTCGTGACGTTCAAGCTCGTCGCCGATCGCATCGGCGATTCTACGCAGCGCCGCGGGGACGTCGGCGGCCGGGGCTTTTGGACGGACCGCGAGAGGGCGCAAACCCGCAAAGGAGTCGAGCGCAGGGGTCCGCGGCGGCCGATCGCTGCGTGCGGCGGCCAGCGGCGGGGACGAAGGCGTGGGACGCCAAAGAGCTGGGGCCGTCGGAAATGCGTTCGATTCTCGAGTCTGACCAACGATGCCCATCGCGAGCCATTGTCTGACTGGAGCCGGGGAGGGTTGCGGCGGTGCTCTCGAGAGGCTGACGCTTTTTTTGCAGTTGCCCGTCGCTTCAGTAAGTTTGTGGGCTACTGTAGCGCAGTGTAGCAGCGCGTCGGTCAGATATTAACTTGTAATTACCGTCGCTTACATGGCGTTTGGCCTGAACGGATGAGCACCCCGATGGAAGAGTCAGAAGTTGAGGATCAGGCGACGAAGGGCCGCAAGGGTGGGGGTGGAAAGCGCGGCGGTGGTGGTGGTGATGCGGGTGGCGGCGGGGCGGCGGTACCGGCGTTCCTGCACGAGGAGGCGAGCCGCCGATACCTGAACTACGCGCTGTCGGTGATCACCTCGCGCGCGCTCCCGGACGTCCGGGACGGGCTCAAGCCGGTGCAGCGGCGCATCCTCTTCGGAATGTACAAGGACTACCGGCTCACCCACGAGGCGAAGTACCAGAAGTGCGCCAAGATCGTGGGGACGATCATGGGCCAATACCATCCCCACGGCGACACCGCGATCTACGACGCGCTGGTGCGTCTGGCGCAGGACTTCTCGCTCCGTTACCCGCTGATCGACGGCCACGGAAACTTCGGGTCGATCGACGGCGATTCCGCGGCGGCGATGCGGTACACCGAATGCCGGATGGCGGAGGTCGCCTCCGAGCTGCTCTCCGAGATC